>CAVDWN010000142.1:0-4257 GCA_963612535.1 Sphaerochaetaceae bacterium | reverse complement strand
TGGTTCACTTCGGCCTTGCGGGCCTCGTATTTATCTGCAAGAAGCGTTGCCATGTGCTTCACCTTTCCTTATTGCTTGACGGGCTTCTTCGGGCTCGAAGGTCTCTTCGAGTTAGCGGGTTTCTTCTGGCTTGCGGATTTCTTCATGCTTGCGGGCCGCTTTGAACCTGCTGGCCTCTTCGCATTCGCGTGGTGCGCAGGTTCTTCGAACCCAATTTCTCGAACGCATAGCAATACAGCCTTCCAAATTTGATCGAAACCGAGCGAACAGCGGCCAGCCGAAGAAGGCTGAACAGTGCGTAATATTGCCCCTACTACCAGTACGCTTAGAACATGTGTTCGTGTATAATCATATCTTGAAAGAACACCCTTGGTTGTGATATAAAACAGATAGCGTTCCGCAAGGAGGGCTGTCGAAGTAGCCGGGGGTTGTCCCCCGGCATTTTTATTTCGACAGAAGGGTCCATAATGGATGAACTCTCCATCTTCATCGACGAATCTGGCGATTCCGGTTCGGGCTCCGAGCGATATCTGGTAACTCTGATTTTTCATGACCAAGCAGTAGATATACGCGCCAATATCAAACGCTACGCACAAGCGCTCAGCAACGCAGGGCTTTCCGTGCAAACATTCCACTTCACGCCCATAACAAGAGGCCACGACCACTATTCGCTGATGAACTTTCAAACAAGGAAGAAGCTCTTTTCTGCTTTTGCTGTCTTTGCCGAGAAGATTGAATTCAATTACGTAACCTTTGCCTACCTGAAGCGCGAATACGCAGATCAAACCGCCTTGGAAAAGCAAATGCGAAAAGACATCGCGAATATGATCAAGCACAACCTCGAGCTCTTTCAGTCCTTCGATACAGTGAAGATCTATTACGACAACGGGCAACGCATCGTTAAACGGGCGATACACGCCGTAATCGAGGAAACCATTTCTAAAGAAGCCATTGTGTACCGAGATGCTTCCCCCGCATCGTATTTCCTTTTCCAGGTTGCCGATTACGTATGCGGAATCGAGCTGACGGCGATCAGATACCAAACCCGCAAAGCCGGGAAAACCGAAGGGCGCTTCTTCGGCGAGTGGGTCAACTTCAAAAAGAACTACTTGAGGAAGATCCGGAAAAAGCGGCTTGAGTGAAGCTTCGGAAACCCCTAAGCAAGGTAGAGCACCGGGCACAGAGATCGCTACAGCTCTTTTCACGTCATTTCGATCCCCATACTGCATGTTGAACTACCCCCTTCCAGCAACAGAAAATATTGTTAGGCATTGTTAGAAATTAGATATTGGTTGCCGCTTCAAACTTGCTCTCAAGTTCCCGAATCTGGCCCCATATCTTTTTGTATGCTGACCTCCAGTCGTTATTCCTAACCTGCAGAGGTTTCGTCTTGACCTGCAGCGCATTGTAAGAAGCCGGATTAAAAGGATCAGAGTCAGCAGGAGTAACCGGGAAATACACAATATGATTACTAGGGCGAGTTTCTTCAGACCCTTGCGCAATAAGCTGCGCTCTACGAATAAGGAGCCACCAAATATCGAGTTCGCTCGAAGTCAGGCCAAGCCCAACAATATAAACATTGTCATTGAAAAAGAGTTCTGCCCATGTTTTTCGAGTGCGCTTGGGGTTAGTGAAAATCTCTTCATCAATAGGGAGCCAGTAGAGCGCTCCATTCTCGACTTCCTTCTGACAGGAAAGCAATTCTCTGACCCTGGACAAATTTTCAATGTATCGAGTCATCCCCAGGCAGATACTTCTTGGGAAATCAAGCTCTCCATGAATATGATGAATCGCTAAATCGCCAATCTCATTACGACGAATATTGCTCTTGCGGTTCTCGTTCGAATACTTCAGTTTTCGCTCATACCCGCGGTAAAGAGATTGCTCCGATTCTTCTAGCGCTTGCTCAAGGTTGTAATCGAAGTTTGTAGTGAGAATTGTTTTAAGCCCACAGCTCTGAACTGAACTTAAAAAATCAAGATCAGAGGAACTCATATTCTCTGCTTTAAGACCACCCAAGAGCTCTTCCAGCCTGGAATTAACCCCAGCGCTTCCATGCTCCGTTTCGGCCTGGCATAACATCATGTCATACACGAGCAATGGGTTGTCCTCGATGCCGACGTTGCAAAAAAACTCATTGGAGATATCCGACAACAAATTATCCCAAGAAGGATAGCCGTCTATACAGCGATTAAGACCATTTCCCAAAAGAAGAGTACCCATACCAACCGCCCCTACCGATGCTCAAAACCGTCTTTTAGGTGGCTACCCTGACCGGAATTCTTGTTTAAATCATTCCTTCCAGGACCTGCGGTATTGGATATGGCAACAGAGCACCCAAATAGATCCTGCAACTCCGAGCAGGTAGAAGGCGCAATATCTGGTCTGGCAATAATTCTCAAGAAAGGCATATTGAGTCGAAGATCCTTGAATTTAGCCAAATAACCAGGCGAATCCTTTTCAAGCATGCGCTCACCATCGCCGAAGCAGATGAAACGCACTTCCTTCTCTGCCGAGAAACAATCGCGCTTCACAAACTCAGTTGATGGATACGTGGCGCATTCCATATCCCCACGTCGATGAAATACCGGCTTGACCGGTTGGCGTTCAGCGTCAGTGCTATTCAAAAGTTTGGGGCTGCAGTACCTAACTAAACCGCAAGGAATAAAGTCCTTGCCGCTCAATGAATCAATGTTGAGACTTCGCCAAAGCCTTTCGACTGTTGTGACACAGCAAATACTTCCAGGTTCAGAGCCGTAGGCATCCCACATACTGTTTTGCTCGCCGGAATCAAATAAGGTCCAACACGAGACTAACGGCATGTGTTTATCTCGGCGCGCAGACTGAATCGTCTCCATCTGCTCCGTCGTATAACTTGAACCTCTAGGACGAAGAGACTCGTAATAAGCGCCTTCTCTTTCGTCAGACATCTCGTCATAGCGAGAAAACCAAATTCCGGGACTGGCAATCAGCTTTGCAACCTTGTCCGAATCGAAGAAGCGCGCAATCAAAAGGTTCTTTTCTGCGAGGATCCCGCTACAATCGGTGACGAGGACTTCTATGTCGTTCTTATTCACCGGACCACCTACAGCAAGGGATGACGTTTGAAGTCCCAGGAGGTTTCAAACGAGTCCCAGTCGGATTTGGATAAAAGCCGGCAAATTTCGACATTCTCGGTAATCTCGCCTTCATATAGCGCATAGCTCAAAAGCGGTAGTTGCCCCATTTTTCTAACGTTTTTATGCCTGCCGGGCATGTAGAACTTGATTAAACAATCCGCACTTGAACTATTTGCAAAGCCCTGAATTATCATCAGGTCCCTATGGTGATAATTACTGGTGTCCACAAAAGCCGGTTCGATAACATCAAACAACCCACCACCACTGCTATAGCGAAAAGACACCCTACCAAGACCGTAGTCGCACCAGCTAACAAAGGGCTTAAATCGATATCCAACAGGGAGACTCATTACCTTACGTCCCTCGTTACCAGCTTCGCCGATTAGAATTTCACCCGCATCACCCCAATCAACAACCGAAATTGAGTTTCCATACCACTTTCGGAATTCCCCGCCGTTTTTATAAGGAACCCATCGCCCATGGGCATCATGCTCATTTTTAGCCAGGATCGACAAACTATCCGAGTAGTCCACTTCCCACCACAACCTGATGAATCTTTCCGTATTACCGGTTTGAATTCCAACTCGGGGTGCGACAAGATCGGCCAACTTATTCTGAGCGGCGAATGCATGAACCATGCTTTCCGTCACTGAAAAGGAAATGACAGAGTCCGGAAGAGCGCGAAACATCGACAGCTTTCTTTTAACCTTCTTGAGGCCGCCAAAGCTGGATTTCGTCAGCTGCCGCGAAGAATCAAGTTGGGCTGCGACTACGTCTGAATAAACTCCAGGAAGATCAAGCTCCGATTTGCAAAATACAGTACTAGTTGTTTCAAACGCTATGGGCATTACATTTGCTGCCATACGAAGCATGCAAACAATGGGTGTATGCTCAGTTACATTGCTCCTGATGTCATACAGGCCCTTATCGGTTGTCCAGGTGCTCTGAGTCACCAAAGAGCAATATCCGCTGTCCGAGACCATATCGAAAACCTTCGCCATAAAGCATGCATACAAATCGGACGAATAGGCAGTGTAATTCTTTTTAACCCAATCAAAGAACCACGAGTTTAATCTGCGAAGTCCCATGTAGGGCGGGTTGGCCACCACCACGTCGAAGCGGCGGGCAAGCTGCTCGC
>CAVDWN010000141.1:0-4283 GCA_963612535.1 Sphaerochaetaceae bacterium | reverse complement strand
GCTCATGCGCCCTCACCCGCCTGGCCGGAATTGCTCTTCTCCAGGGCTTCCTTGGCGCCGTTCAAGATGCCCACCGAAGAATAGGTGCAGCCCGAAACGGTATCCACGTTCACGGTCTGCTGCGCCTTGATGTCGTCGAGCAGCTTGATGGCCTGCGAAAGGTACGGCGCGTCCTCGTTAGGGGCAGAAAGCACCTGGACATCGTCGATATAGCCGTCCTTGATGGTTACCTGCATGGTTACCGGGCCGCCGTAGCCCTGGGCAGAACCGGTGAAGGTGCCGTCGGTGACGAAGGGGCCACGGTTGGCGGCACGTTCGGCAGCGGTTATCTGCGCCTGCACCTCCGCGTCGGCAGCAGCCGCCTGGCCAGCCCAAACACTGAACCAAACCACCAAGCCGGCAACGATGGCAACGTTTAGCGCCTTCACTATGAACAAGCGCTTTTCAGCCAGGAAGCTAAGCATCGGCACCCGCTTTCACCGAAGACGAAGCGCCCGAAGCGCTCGTCCCGGACTGTTCGCCGGATCCGCCCGCCGAAGACGAGCCGGAGCTGCCCTGAGAGCCCAAGCCATCGGCGGAATCCCCGCCATCGGCGCTGCCGGAGCCCGCATTGCCAGAAGCCTGCTGCTCCTTATACGCCGCGGCAGCCTGCTCCAATGCCGCATCGTAGGCCTTGGCAATGGCGCGCGAAGAATAGGTGGCGCCGGAAACCACGGTTACCGCAGAGCTTGCGGTTCCCTTCAGCAGCTGGTTCACCACGCCCACGTACTCAACGCCCTTGCGGGTGCGGCCGTCCTTGGCATAGCCCAGGTAAACGTCGTTGTCGTCGGCGTTGTAGGGGGCAAGCACCGCATCGCCGGCATTGCCCGTGGCAGAGCCGTGGATGTCGGAAATGCCCGAAACCGCGCCGTCCTTCACCGTAACGGTGAGCGCCACATAGTACGGGTCGTAGCGGTCGGGACGGTCGGCATCGGCGCAGTAGGCGTAGGCGGTGTAGGTTCCATCTGCATACTGCGTGGGCTGGTCGGGGTCTACCGGGCTTGGGCTGGGATCGGGGCTAGGAGTTGGGTCCGGGTTCACCGGGTCGGTCTTGCCGTCCGACCCGCCGTCGCCCTTGCCGCTATCACTGCCGCTGTCTTCGCCCTTCCCTGCCGCAACCGCCTTCTGCAAAGCATCGGAAACCGCCGCCATAATGCCTTTGGAAGAATAGGTGGCGCCGGAAACCGCATCTACGTTGGTGGTCTGGGCGGAAAGGATGCGCGCAACCACCGCGCGGGCGTTGGTGAAATACGGCTCGTCGTCGTCCGAGCCCACGATTACGATGTCGGTGATCTTGCCGCCGGAAACGGTTACCTTCACAGTGATGTTGTCGTTGTAGCCCATCCCGCTGCCGGTGTACGTGCCGTCCTTCATGGTGCCCGAAGGCATGGAAGTGTTTGACGCCGGCTGGTGCGAAACCGTCTGCTGAGCAGCCACAACGGCATTTTCAACCGGCGACTGCCCCGCCGCCTGCAGAAGCGCGTTCTTGATGGCAACCAGGATGCCGGTGGAAGAATAGGTGGCGCCGGAAACGGTGTCCACGCTCATGCTCTGCGAGCTGATAACGCGCTGGATAACCGCGCGCGCATTGCTGAAGTACGGCTCGTCGTCGCCCTGGGAAACAACCTGGATATCGGTGATCTTGCCGCCCGAAATGGTTACCTGCACGGTGATAACGCTCTTGTACCCGCGCGCCGACCCGGTGTACGTCCCATCGTTCAGCTGGCCGATGTCCATGCCGAAGTTCGACTCGATAACCGGGTCGTTCGCCTCTTGCTTTTCGGAAGTTGCCTCGGCGGTTTTCAGCTCCTGGGCTTCGGCCTGAGCTGTGGAAACGATGGAGCTGGGATCGAACACCAGCGGCTGGTACGAGCCCACCGCGAAGGCCACCGCCGCCCCGGTAAGGACCGCAGGCGCCAAAAGGGTAGCCGCCTTCACGCGCTCCTTTGCCCGGGCATGCTTGCCCTGTTCTGGCTTGGTCATGCAGTTGCACCTCTCCAACTACGCCTGATGGCGGAAGGCATGTAGCCCTCCGCCATCAGCTGCTTTACCGGGTTTGCGCACCAAACCCGATTGCTCTATTGGGATCGTTACTTGCGCAGGATGCGACGGCGCGTCCAAGCAGCCACGGCAGCAGCCGCAGCGGCGATGACGCCGAACCCGCCCGCAACGGCAACGCTAACGTCGCCGGTCTTCGCGGAACTGCTCTTAGCGGAATCGGACCCGTTGTTTGTGGTGGTGTTGTTCGTCACATTGTTGGTGACGTTGTTGGTGGTGCCACCGTTGTTATCGGAATCGTCATCTGCGGCAACCAGAGCCGTGCGAGCCTTCTGCAGCTGGCTAAGCGCCTGGGAAACCTCGTCGGCGGAAAGGTCTTCGCCGTTCACGACCTCGATAGCGGCCTTCAGCGCCTGCTGGTAGGCAGCCCAGCTTTCAGCCGTGTAGTCGGATCCGTTCAGCACGTCCGCCTTGCCGATCTCAACCTTAAGGTCGGTCTTCTGGTCGGTGGTTGCAGCCTTTGCCAAGTTGGCCTGGGCCTTTACCAAGGCGTTCTTGGCCTCGGTGACCTGGGCGTCGGTAGCAGAGCTGTCGGCAGCAACGGCCTTGGCGCCGGCGAGGGCGGAATCGAAGGTCTTCCAAGAAGCCTTGGTGTAGACGGTCTGATCAAGCTGCTCGGCGTTGTCGATAAGGTCACTCAGCTCGATGCGCGGGTTGGCCTCAAGAGCAGCCTTGGCATCGTTGATCGCTTGGACTGCAGCTGCAACCGCGGCATCGGTAGCCTCTACGGTGTTCAGGACATCTTTACCGTTGGTAACGGCCTCCTGCAGCTTTGCCCAAGACGTCTGGGAGAAAGCGTCTTCCTGCAGATCGGACACCGAATCAATGGCGCTCTTCAGAGCGGTCTTATCGGCCTCGTAGTTGTAGGTGAAAGTCAGGTTGTTCTTGTAACCCGTCGAGGTAACCACGATTTCGTAGGCGCCGTAGCTGCCGAACACCTTCTTGGCGGCATCGCCCATACCGGATGTTGCCGCGGTATTGATAGCGCCATCAGCGGAAATGATCTTGGCGGCACCGCGGCCCTGAGCACTGTAAGACGTGCCATTGACCTCAACACTGGCAACATTGCCAAGGTAGTTGGCGAAGTCCACATCCAACACGCCGTCCGCAGCAACAACCTTAGCTGCGCTACCGTCGAAGCTGGCAACCTGCTTATTGGTGGACACCACGAACTCGCTGATGATATCTGCGTACTTTCCGCTCTTGTCCACAACGGTAAGCTCATGCTTGCCGGGAGTCAGGCCCTGGGCGCTGAAGGAAACGCTGGAATTGGAATTGGAGCCCAGGAGCTGCGTTGCATCCTCGCCATCGATCTTGTAGGAAGCGTCGAAATCTGCAGGCAGGCTTACCGCGGCCTTCACCACCGGGTCGGCAGCATCGATGTCAACCTCGTTGGCGGTAACCTGAGCATCAGTGGTCTTGATGGGCACATAGATGCCCTTCTCGCCCAGGGAAATCTCGTAGGTACCGGCGGAAGTGTACACCGTCACGCTGCTGAGCGTCTTGCCCATGATGGACTTGTAGTGCTCAGAGCTGGTGGGGCAACCATGAACCGCATCGGTGAAGCCGGTGCACCAGGCCAGCTCGAAGCCGTGCTTGCCGGTTTTCCAGATGTTCTCTAAGCTGCGCATGCCATAGCCAGTGCCGTCGGTGGTGTTCACCACCGCACCGTAGATGGTGGCATCCTTAAGGGCTGCGTACACCTGGGTGCTGGCGCTGAAGTCCAACTCGTAGTCACCGTACGTGCTATCGGTGGTGAACTCGGCCTCGGAAGAGCCGTCGATGGTCTTAGCCTCGGCACCGGCCGTCTTGCTAAACGAAACCTTGCCGTCTACGAGGGAAAGCTCCTTGTAGTTAGCGGGGGCTTCGCTCTCTTCGTCAAGGACAACGTAGGAATACGAGCCGGCGGTTGCCAGAGCATCAGAGCTTTCGACCTGGGTGTACTTGGACCAGTCGATGGCGGTTGCGGAATCCGTCACCTTCACGGCGAAGGTCACGCCCGTGATCTCGGAGCCGTCCTCGGTGTGGTAGGTGCCGGCCGCAAGGCTGCCCTTGGTCTTGTTCTTCGTTGCGGAAGTGAATACGTCAACCGCAGTATCGTTCTTGGCGGTCTCGTTAGCGTAGAAGTCGCTGTACGGGATGTTCATCAAGACGTAGTCGCCAGCTTCAGGAGCAACCTTCACCAA
>CAVDWN010000140.1:0-4304 GCA_963612535.1 Sphaerochaetaceae bacterium | reverse complement strand
GAGGTCATCATGAGCAACAACAATCTTCAGGGGAGGGCAGTCAGGGCGGCAAACCGCTTCTGCGAGCACAAGGGCTACGAGATCTTCGACGGGGGCTGGGCCTCGCCCGAGGGAACCACGGTCGAGCTGGTCGCCGAAGACAAGGGGTTCCTGGTCTTCATCGACGTCGCCGCTAATGAGTACGGCGAGGTCGCCGAGGATCTGTGACCTGTCTTTATATCGAGCAAATATAGGTCGAGAACTAGACTAACATTACATATAATTAGTCTAGTTTTTCCAAAATTAGATTAGTTGGGAGAGACGATGATTCGAACGGAATCTGAGATGCGACAACTTACCGAACGGATTCTCTCAAACGTCGAGACCGAGATAGTCGAATACAAAGAGGCGAAGAGAAAGTTCGGATTCGACGAGTTGGGTAGGTATTTTTCCGCCTTGAGTAATGAGGCGAACCTCAGAAACGCCGAGTGTGGCTGGCTGTTCTTTGGCGTGACGAACGATAGGACGTTTTGCGGAACCGCATATAGGCAGGAGGAAGGTCCCCGAAGCACTGGTTTGCAGAAGCTCAAGCATGAGATAAGCCAGAAGACGAATGGCGGAATGACGTTCGAGGAAATCTATGAATATGAGATGGACGGGAAAAGAGTGATAGCCTTCCAAATTCCCGCAGGCACCTTCGCAACCCCGACAACATGGGAAGGGGTGCCCTGGTCGAGGGAGAACGAGTCCCTGGTCCAGATGCCCGATTTCAAATTGCAGGCTATATATGGTCAGAGCCGTCCTGACTGGTCCAGGCAAATTGCGTATGAGGCCGATATCACCGATTTGGATGACGGTGCTATCGAGTTCGCGTGCGGCAAATACATCTCCAAGTTCACCGAGAGCCAACCCGCCGTTGAAAGCCTCTCGAATGGAGACTTGCTGAGCAAGATGGGACTCCTGATTCATGGCAGAGTTACCAATGCGGCACTCGTCCTGCTTGGCAAACCCGAGTCGGTCGTATTCCTCGGAGGCATCGAGCCTAGAATCACCTGGACCCTCTACTCCTCGCGCGGGGAAACTGTGGCATACGAGCATTTCGAGCCGCCGTTCATACTTCAGGTAGACAAGGTGCTCGGAAAGATCAGGAACGAGAAGTATCGCTTCTTCGACAAAGACACAACGCTCTTCCCAACGGAAGCGAGGAGGTATACGCCAGAGGTTATCCGCGAGTTGATGCACAACGCAATCGTGCACCAAGATTATCGGCTTTCTGGCAAAATCAACGTCCTCGAGTATGAAGATAGGCTTATCTTCAAGAATGAGGGGTCCTTTATCCCCGGAAGTATTGAGCAGGCCATCCAGAGTGGCTACAAACCGCCATACTATCGGAATCCGCTGCTTGCCAATGCCATGGGCAAAACGGGGATGATCGACCAGAACGCCATCGGCATCAGGAACGTGTTCGATATCCAAAGAACCCGCCTTCTGCCCATGCCCACTTATGATTTATCCCAGGGAAACCGTGTTTCCGTGACCATATACGGCGAGGTCCTGAACGAATCGTACACGAGGTTGCTTGCCGCAGAACCCTCCTTGGAGCTGAATGCGGTATTGTTGCTCGACATGATTCAGAAAAGACAACCTATCTCAAAAGAACAGGCAAAGATGTTGCGTGACAGGGGCTTGATTGAGGGACGCTACCCGAACCTTGTCATCTCATCCAAGGTCGCCGCCGTAATCGGTACCCATGAGGAGTATGTCCGTAAGAAAGGCCTTGATTCCAGCGTCTGCAGAGAGTTGATATTGAAGCTACTTGGAACCAGGCCATGCAGTCGCGCGGAGATAATGTCCGCAATAGAGCACGCCCTCCCCGAAGATATGGACAAGGCCCATCGCGCCAAGCACGTCAGCTACCTGCTTCAACAGCTCAAGAAGGAGAACAAGATTCGGACGACTGGCATAACGTCTGGCGGAAAATGGGAGCTCAACAGATAATCTAATCCGGTATTCGAACTAGACTAATTTTTTGCAATATTAGTCTATTGGAGACAGCCGAAGCCGTCCTTTCAGAACCTCATCGCTACCCTGATCAAGAACCTGACGAAGCGTCTCAATACCTTGAGCACTACCTTCATGGCTAACCGTCCAAACTCTCGGATGCGGCGTTGACCAGGAACATGCCCGCCCCCCATTCTCACAACTCCTCTTGACCATGCGGTGCGTGGGCACCGCCAGGGACAGAATCTGCGGAGCCCTGGGGCCAGCCTGGGGACAATCTGCGTCCGCAGGCCCTGTCCTAAGACTCCTTGGAGTTGTCTAATTTTCAGTGTTTGCGCAGGTCAGGTGACGAATGAGCCTTCATACGTTTGAGGACAATCCTCACCAAATCCGCTTCATAACCCGGAGGTCGTTGGTTCAAATCCAGCCCCCGCGACCAAGAGTTTTCGCAGGTCAGAACCGAAAAAGTTCTGGCCTGTTTTTTGTTTCATGCTCCAAAACTAACAGCCCGGATCAGAATCTGATCAGAATTTAAGCCGTGATATTGCGGATATGGCGCGTGCCAGCGCTCCCCGGCATTTAAGAGCATCTCTTGGGGGCAAAACCTGCTTTCCATCAGAACGAACTGGGTCTCTGCTCATTGAATTATCTGCGTCATACCAGTAATATCTGCATCAGAAGCTAAGATATGATGCAGATATAAGTGAGATGAGGCAGATACTGTGCATGAATTCGATTACGAAAAGACGCCAGAGAGGCTTTTAACGCCGGGAATCATTTCCTCTGTCACGGCGATACATGAGCATAAAGGCAAGCAGGCTCTATTCTTCAGTGCGAAGAAGGATGTGCTTGCTTCGCTCAACAACATTGCGCGCGTTCAAAGCATCGAATCGTCCAATCGCATCGAAGGAATTTTCACCAGCTCAAAGCGCATCTACGAGTTGGCCTCGCTAAAAACCACCCCTAAGAACCGAAGCGAGGAAGAAATTGCAGGCTATCGCGATGCTCTGGCCCTCATCCACGAAAGCCACGATTACATAGACATTACTCCCAGCAACATCTTGCAGCTTCACGCCATCATGTACAAACAAACAGCTTCAAGCATCGGGGGTCATTTCAAAGTGGGCGACAACTCCATCGTGGAGGTAGACCCAAATGGCCAGCAACATGAACGGTTTAGGCCTGTTCCTGCGGTGGCGACGCCGTCTGCCATGGACGGCTTATGCGCGGCATATCGGTCCGCGATTGCGGCAGGTGTCCATGATCCGCTGATCCTTACCTGCATGTTTGTTTTCGATTTCACCTGCATCCACCCTTTCAACGATGGCAATGGCCGAATGAGTCGCCTGCTCACACTGCTGGCTCTGTATCGCGCAGGGTATTTAGTGGGCAAGTATGTCTCAATTGAAAAGGTCATCGAGGATAGTAAAGCTACCTACTATGAAGCGCTAGCCGCGAGCTCGACCGGTTGGAATGAGAACGAGAACGATTACGAACCTTTTGTGCGTTACCTGCTTGGTGTGGTTTTGAGTGCCTGCAAAGATTTCGAAAACAGGGTGGCTGACGCGAATTCCGTCGGAAAGTCTAAGCCTGCGCGCGTCGCGGCCGTGTTCGACCGTAAGCTAGGCAAAATCCGCAAAGCGGATATTCTTGCAGAATGCCCCGACATCAGTGAAACCACCGTTGAACGCACGCTCCATGATTTACTTGAAGCGGGCGCAATCAAAAAGGTTGGCCGCGGTCCGGCTACGGGATACGTGAAAGCCAGCCAATAGTGCCACAATCAACGGAAGTAGTTGCGGCTGAATTTTCATAATCTGGCTGTTTGAGCCGTTGGATTGCGCCTCAGCAACCTTCAATTTTTTGCGCAAAATTTCAAGCCACTCCACCCATACAATTGCGGGCAGATACCGACCATGTCTGAAGCAGGGAGGCGCCATGCCCGGTAAATGTCCTAAATGCGGCGAGATGATTCCCGAAGATGCAACGAGATGCGAGTATTGTTGGACGCCACTCATCGATGAGAAGCCTAGTCGTGCAGAAACGTCTCAGCTTGCCGGCGATGGCTCGGATAAAGCAGCACAGAAACAATCAAGCAGCTTGCAGGGAACGGCATCGGGCTTGCTTGCCAAGCAGGACTCAAGGCGAACGATCATCGCTGTGGCCGTTATTGCTGCTGTTGTCCTGTGCATTGTTGGAGGTATGTTTGCTTCTAACCAATCGGCAAACCGCGAGGAGTACGTAAGCACCCTTTCCTCAGCGCAGGTCAAAATGGTCATTGGTGCGGGGTACGCAGAGACTGCCTGCAATAAAGTGGTGAAGAT
>CAVDWN010000139.1:0-4368 GCA_963612535.1 Sphaerochaetaceae bacterium | reverse complement strand
TGCGGGAAGATTTCCGGGGGCTGCCTATCCGCTATTCAGCGGCGTTGGCTGCAGGCTCGGTGCCCCATTCGTCGCAGTCCTTGCCCACCTGGAAGTCCACGCCGGCCTTGCGGCGTTCCTTGTAGTCGGCGGTGGCGGTGAACAGCGCATCGGAAAGGGAGTTCAGCGCGGTTTCCACGGAGTCTTGGATAACGCCGATGACGAAGCCGACGCCCACTACCTGCATGGCGATGTCGTTGCTGATGCCGAACAGCGAGCAGCACAGCGGGATAAGCAGCAGCGATCCGCCCGCAACGCCGGATGCGCCGCATGCGCTAACCGCGGCAAGCACGCACAGGATGCCGGCGGTTACGGGGTTGATGGCAATGCCCATGGTGTTGGCGGCGGCAATGGACATAACCGTGATGGTGATGGCTGCGCCCGCCATGTTGATGGTGGCGCCAAGCGGGATGGAAACCGAGTACGTATCGTGCTTGATGCCCAGGCGCTTGCACAGCTCCATGTTCACGGGGATGTTGGCGGCCGAGCTGCGCGTGAAGAAGGCGTACATGCCCGAGTCCTTGATGCAGCGGAACACGATGGGGTAGGGGTTCTTGTGGATGTTCAAGAACACCAGAAGCGGGTTCACCACCAGCAGGATGAAGAACATGGCACTCAGCAGAACCAGCAGCAGCTGGCCGTACTCGATGAAGATCTCGGGGCCGTTTTCAGCGACCGAGGTATACACCAAGCCAAGGATGCCGAACGGCGCGCAGGCGATGATCCAGCGAACCACGATAGAGATCACGTGCGACATATCGCCGAAGAACTTCTTGGTGCCTTCGCTGGTGTAGCGCATGGCAATGCCCAGCAGGATGGCCCAAACCAGGATGCCGATGTAGTTGGCGTTGGTAAGGGCATCGACAGGGTTCACCACCATGTTGCCGATAAGGGTGGTAAGCACCTCGGCGATGTCGGTGGGCGCTGCCTTGTCGGCGGCTTCTACGCCGGATAAGGTGAGCTCGACGGGGAAGGCGAAGCTCACGGCCACGGCGGTGAAGGCTGCGGCAAGCGTGCTAACCACGTACAGCAGGATGATGGTGCGCATGGACGAGGGCAGCTTGGTGCGGCACAGCGCGTTGATAACGAGGAAGAACACCAAAAACGGTGCCACTGCCTTCAGGGCGCTAACGAACAGTGTGCCCAGCAGGGTGATGACGGCCAGGTCCTTCGGGCCGAAGGCACCCAGCAGGGCGCCGATCACCAAGCCGATGATGATGCGCTTGACCAAGCTTAAGCTTGTCCAGGCATTCGCGATTGTCTTCATGCTTTTCTCCTTGAGGAGGGGTTGGGGATAGGTGGTGCTGCAGCTGCGGTTTCAGCCTCTGCTGCGCACAAAGTCTAAGTATAGCCAAGCGTCAAATCAATGTTGTATCTCGCTGGCTATTTTCGGGGGTTTCGATTGGGGTTGCCGCAGTGGCCGCAGTCGCAGTTACTGAGGTGCCCCACAATGAGCCAAGGCTCTAGAGCAAAACGAAAGCCCCCTGCAGGGGGCTTTCGAAGCGAAGGAATGGCTTTCGGGAAGGCTTACTTTGCCTTGTACTTCTTCACCAGCTGACGGCCGGCGATGTAGTCCATGATCTCGGTGGTGCCGCCGCCCATCTCGTTGCCGCGGAGGTCTGCCCAGATGCGGCCTACACGGATTTCCTTGGTGTAGCCGATGGCTGCGTAGATGGACATTGCCAGGTCGGCAACGCGGGTAAGCTCGCGGCAGGCGTAGCCCTTCAGCAGAGCGGACTCCAGGCGGGTGGACTCGCCGTTGTCGATCATGGTAACCACCTGGTAAAGGCGAGCGCGCACGTTCTGGATGATGTTCTCCATCTCGCACAGGTGCAGCTGGATGGTGGTCTGGTGGGCGATGGGCTTCTTGAAGCAGATGCGCTCGGAAGCGTAGGCACCGGCGTCGTTCAGGGCAGCCTGTGCAAGGCCCAGGGAAGATGCAACAACCAGGCAGCGCTCGAACTCAAGCTTCTTCATAAGGAGCTTCCAGCCCATGCCGGGCTCGCCCAGGCGCATGTCCTCGGTAAGCACCACGTTGTCGAAGAACTGGTCGACGAACGGGATGGCCTGCTGGCCAACCTTATCGAGGTGGCCGATGGTGAAACCGGGGGTGTCGTTGGGAACCAGCCACAGGGAGTACTTGTCGTTCTCGTAGGAAGGATCCTCGTCCTTGGCTACCACCATGGTGTAGATGGAAAGGCCGCCCAGGGTAACCCAGGTCTTCTGGCCGTTCAGCAGGTAGGTGCCGTCGGGCTGCTTGCGGGTTACGCAGGTCATGGCGTTGTTGTCGGAACCGGCAGCGGGCTCGGAGATTGCGGAGCAGGCGATGCAGGTGCTCTCCACGTTCTCGATCGCGTTCATGATCATCTCCTGCTGCTCTTTGGAGCCGAAGTCGATGACGTCGGTGATGGTGTTGAAGTCGGTAACGAAGGGAAGCGTTACGCCGGTGTACTCATGGAGCTTCTCTACCAAGAGGATCTCGGTGAGCTTGTCTACCGGAACGCCGCCAACCTCTTCGGGGAGGCCCAGGTGCATGAAGCCGGCCTCGCGGTAGGCCATGGCAGCCTCTACGCTGATGTGATGGTCAACCTCGTAAGCCTGCTTTACTGCTTCGTCGGTGAAGTAGCGGGTTGCGTACTCATGGGCGCTTTCAATGAGAAGCTCTTGCTCGTCGGTAAGCTTGAAATCCATAATATGATCCCTTCTTTATTCCCGTTTCGAATGGAACTGAAGACCCGTGATGAACCGAATCAGCAGCTCAAGGGCTATCCTAGCATTTGAACGCGTTTCTCTCTATGCATGGAGCTATTCGGGTTTTGTATGGGAAAACGGGCATTCGCGCACTGCAGGTTATAGCTAAACTCAATATAGGTCTGACCTGGTGTAACACGTTCATAAAAAACGCCCCCGAAGAGCACTTCGGGGGCGCGCTGCGTCTTGCTGGCCGGCTTATTCGCGGATGGAGCGCGGGCCGAAGCTGGGCTCCATCACCGATTCGGGCATTTCCGGGCCATCGTAGACCTTCACGGATGTTCCGTTCATCTGGGCAATTTGCTCGGCGGTGTAGCCGTATTCGCCCATGATGCGCGCGGTGTCGTAGCCCACCGGGCGGCTGCGGCGCAGAACCGGGTCGCCCACCGAAGCCAGGCGCACCGGCGTGGTGGGAAGCACCTTGTCGCCGAAGGCGTCGTAGTGCAGGGTGCGCAGCGCGTCGTTGGCAAAGGCCTCTTCATCGTGCAGGATGTCGTCGGGCAGGAACAGGCGCTGGTAGGGGATCTCGTTTTCCTGGAAGATGGGCTCCCAATGTGTCCAATCCTGGGTAAGGAAGTGCTGCTCCAGCATCTTGATCACCTCGGTGTTGCCCCCGTTTCCGTTGTTGATGGCGGCAGAGGTGGTGTAGCGCTCGTCTCCCAAGATGGAGGTAAGCCCGATGGAGGTCATCAAATGCTCGAAGAACAAGTCGTAGCTGCCGTAGCAGATGATGAACCAAACGCCGTCCTTCGAGCGGTAGGTGTTGTTGGAAGGGCAGGTGGCGTCGTAGCGGCTCTTCGGCCAGGCGTCGCCGAACTGGCTGGATGCCAGCATGATGTTCATGGCCCACAGGGCGTTGTGGTGCAACGTGGTGGTTACCTTGTCGCCCTCGCCGGTGCGCTCCTTGCGCACAAGCGCCGCCAGCAGGCCGGCGGTAAGGGTAACCGAGCTGTTCCAGTCGCCGATGGCGGCAGGCCAGTTGATGGGCTGGTAGCCTTCGCCCGCCTGCGGAAGCGATGCCAAGAAGCCGCCGCGCGCCGCATAGGCGGTGGTGTCGAAGCCCTTGGTGTCGCGCTCGGGGCCGTGCTCGCCGTAGCCGCGCATCTGCCCCCAAACCAGGTGGGGGTGGCGTGCGTGCACGGAATCGTAGTCGAGCCCCAGCTTCTTCAGGGCCTTGTCGCGGAAGCTGGTAACCATGATGTCGGCATCGGCAAGCAGCTTCTCCAGGAATTCCTTGCCCTTTTCGTCTTTCAGGTTCACCGAAAGGAATTCCTTGTTCAGCGATGCCAGGTCGAAGGCGGGGTCGTCGATGTCGGTTTTGCCCATGCCGAAGGCCGGGCCGTTGGTGCGGTACTCGTCGCCGGAAAACGGCTCTATCTTGTAGATGGTTGCGCCCATCTCGCCCAAGATGCGCAGGCAGGCCGGTGCGGCAACGTAGCCGGTAAGCTCGACGACTTTTACTCCCTCAAGACCTTTCATGTGGCCCCTCCCAATCGCTAAGCGCCGGCGGTGGACGGCGCGGATTTGTCTACGTGTAAAAGTGTAGCGTAGGCAGGTGAGGGGCGAACGCCCTGCCTT
>CAVDWN010000138.1:0-4382 GCA_963612535.1 Sphaerochaetaceae bacterium | reverse complement strand
GCTTCGGTAAAGGGCTTCGGCCTTACCCTGGCATTGGGCATCTGCTGCGACATCGTTATGATGCTCTTGCTGAAGGCGCCCCTTATCCGCCTTCTGGCGCCGCACTCCATCGCCCATCACCCTGGGTTCTGGGGCATCAAGGACAGCCAGCAGGCTGCCCCGGTCTATGCTGAGCTTCGCAGCGAGTTCACCGGCGAGGACCTTCATCCTTCCGCCGAGGCCGAGGAAGAGAAGAAATCGGTTGCGCACAAGACCTTCGACGAGCTGAAGGGGCGCTTCATCAAGCGCGACATCAACTTCCTTGGCGTCCGCAAGGTGTTCCTTTCCCTTTCGGCGGTGCTGGTGGTTGCCTCCATCGCAACGGTTTGCGTGAAGGGCCTTGAGTTCGGCATCGAGTTCGTGGGCGGCACCTCCATCACGTTCAACAACACCGAGGACATCTCCATCGAGGACATGCGCCAGGCGTTCAGCGACGCCGGCGAGCCGGATGCGGTGGTTCAGACCACTACCTCCAACGGCTCGGAGGGCTTCCTGGTACGCACGGGCACCACTTCCGCCGAAGAGGCCAGCGCCCTGGCCAACAATGTAGTCTCCTCGCTGAACCTGAACACCGACAGCTACGAGGTTTCCACGGTTGGCCCTGACTGGGGTCAGAGCGTTATCGAGTCTTCCGCCATCGCGTTCGCGGTATCGCTTCTGCTGATCATTGCCTACATCGCCATCCGCTTCGAGTACAAGATGGGCATCATTGCCGTTGTGGCGCTGCTGCACGACCTCATCATCGTGGTTGGCGTCTACGCGCTGGTGGGCCGCGAGGTTACCCCGAACACCATCGCGGCATTGCTCACCATCTTGGGCTACTCGCTCTACGACACAGTGGTTGTGTTCCACCGCATCAGCGACAACATGAAGAACTCCGATGCGAAGTGGACGTTCATGTCCATGGCCAACCACTCGCTCAACCAGGTGTTCATCCGCTCGGTCAATACCACGGTAACCTCGTTCGTTCCCGTTCTGGGCATGCTGCTGTTCGGCGGCGAGACGCTGAAGGACTTCGCCTTCGCCATGTCGGTGGGCCTGATTGCCGGTGCGTACTCTTCCATCGGCGTTGCAACCCCGCTGTTCGCCATGTGGAAGTCGCGCGAGCCCAAGAACGCCAAGCTCACCAAGAAGTACGGAACCGCCATCACGCGCTTCACGTTCGCTTCCACCCCGCTGCTTCCTGCAGCCCAGGGCGCTGCAGTAGCCGCCGCCCCCGTTGCTGTTGCTGAAGCTGAGGCAAGCCAGGTAGAGGAAGGCAGCAGCAAGGGCCAGGCATCATCGAAGCCGAAGACGAAGAACAAGAAGCCCGCAAAGGGCGAGCCCATCCACTACAGAAGGAAGAAGAAATAATGAGAGAAGGCAGTGCACCGAATTTCGCCCCACCGGTAGAGGAGGGCACCGTATTCACCTTCCAAGACGAGTCGGGCGATACCGTCAACCTCGAGTTCTTGGGGTTGATCATCCACAACGACCGCCGCTACGGGTTCTTCTATGCCATCGCCGATGGGGAAGAGGCTGGCGGCTCGGGCGAGGTTACCATCCTTGAGGTTACCGAGTTCGACGAGGAAGGTCAGCCGTCCGCGTTCGAGCTGGTGCTCGACGACGCCATCGCCGCCGAGGTGTATGAGGACTTCAAGGTGGCCACGAAGGATCTCTACGATTTCCAGTAGGAGCCTAAAATCCGCCAGATGCAGAAGAAGCCGTTCCATAAAGGAGCGGCTTCTTTTTTCTGAATCAACACATTTAATCCATAGCTGAAGATTTTTTCCCTTGACGGCAAGGGGAGGGGAAAGTATTTTATTAGATTGTGTCTTTTTGCAAATCAACCGGTTGCAACGAAGGAGGAAATGACTCGTGGTTCAGTCTAAAAACCCCGATTCCACCAGCCGTTATAGGACTCGTCGCAGCTTCGCGAAGATCCCTGCCGTCATGGATGTGCCCAATCTTATCGCCATCCAGACGGAGAGCTTCAAGAAGTTCATGGAAGATGGTCTGACGAATGCGTTCGCAGACATCAGCCCCATCGAATCCAACACCAAGGATATGTGTGTTGAGTTCGGTAAGCATGAATTCGGCGAGCCGAAGTACAGCGTAGACGAATGCAAAGAGCGTGATGTGTCGTATCAGGCACCGCTCTTCGCAGAGATCCGCTTCATCAATCGTGAAACGGGCGAGATCAAGGAGCAGGACGTCTTCATGGGCGACTTCCCGCTCATGACCCCGCGCGGCACCTTCATCATCAACGGCACCGAGCGTGTCGTCGTGTCCCAGTTGGTGCGCAGCCCCGGCGTCTACTTCTCGTCCGAGCGCGACAAGACGTCCGACAAGACCATCTACAACGCGAAGGTCATCCCTTCCCGTGGTGCATGGCTCGAGTTCGAGACCGACAAGCGCGACATCCTTTCGGTCCGCATCGACCGCAAGCGCAAGCAGCCCGCAACGCTTCTTCTGCGCGCCCTCGGCATTGCCGAAACGCGCGAGGAGATCATCGAGGTGCTCGGCGATTCCGAGATGGTTATCCGCACCCTCGACCGCGACCCTGCCACCACCAAGGAAGAGTCGCTCATCGAGCTGTACCGTCGCTTCCGTCCCGGCGAGCCCCCCACGATCGACTCCGCCCGTACGCTGCTCGACGGCTTGTTCTTCAACCCGCAGCGCTACGACCTGGCGAAAGTGGGCCGCTACAAGATCAACAAGAAGCTCGGCTTCGATGCTGAGAACGACGCCTCCACCCTCACGCAGGAAGACATCATCGCAACCATGCGCTACATCGTGGGCCTCCACGACGGCGCCGAGGGTGTTCAGGTAGACGACATCGACCACTTCGGCAACCGCCGCATCCGCACGGTTGGCGAGCTGATCCAGAACCAGTTCCGCATCGGCCTTTCCCGTATGGAGCGCGTTGTGCGCGAGCGCATGAGCATGCAGGAGCCTGACGACATCACGCCGCAGTCCCTGGTGAACATCCGCCCCATCGTGGCAGCCATCAAGGAGTTCTTCGGTTCTTCCCAGCTGTCCCAGTTCATGGACCAGTCCAACATCGCAGCAGGCGTTACGCATAAGCGCCGTCTTTCCGCTCTGGGCCCTGGCGGCCTTTCGCGTGAGCGCGCAGGCTTCGAGGTTCGCGACGTACATAACTCCCACTACAGCCGCATGTGCCCGATCGAGACCCCTGAAGGTCCGAACATCGGCCTTATCGGCTCGCTGGCAACCTTCGCCCGCGTGAACGACTACGGCTTCATCGAGGCTCCGTACCGCCGCGTTGTCGATGGCAAGGTAACCGACGAGGTCGACTACCTCACCGCAGACGAGGAAGAGAAGCACACCATCGCCCAGGCGAACGAGCGCTTCGACCCTGAAACGCGCATCTTCGGCTACACCGACGAAGAGGGCAATTTCGTTGCCTCCCAGCGCCTGCTGTGCCGCACCCGCGACTCCAAGGGCGTATTCGGCGAGCCCGAGGAAGTAACCGTCGACCGCGTGGACTACATGGACGTTTCCCCGCGTCAGATGACCTCTGTCGCTACCTCGCTCATTCCGTTCCTCGAGCACGACGACGCAAACCGCGCGCTGATGGGCTCCAACATGCAGCGTCAGGCAGTGCCGCTGCTGAAGCCCCATGCTCCTTTGGTCGGCACGGGCATCGAGCACCGCATTGCCGTTGACTCCGGCGAGGTTCTGGTTGCCCAGAACGCCGGCGTGGTCGACTACGTCGATGGCCAGACCATCATCATCGAGCGCGAAGACGGCGAGTACGACGAGTACCTCATCCCGAAGTTCCAGCGCTCCAACCAGTCCGGCTGCATGAACCACAAGCCCATCGTCCGCAAGGGCGACAAGGTATATGCCGGCGACGTGCTGGCCGATGGCCCCTCGTGCGACAACGCCGAGCTCTCCCTTGGCCAGAACCTCATGGTTGCCTACATGCCGTGGGAAGGCTACAACTACGAGGACGCGATCATCGTGTCCGAGCGCGTGGTGGCAGAAGACCTGCTTACCTCCATCCATATCTCCGAGTACGAGATCGATGCCCGCGACACCAAGCTCGGCCCTGAGGAAATCACCCGCGAGGTGCCCAACATCTCCGAGGACATGATCTCCGACCTGGACGCCGACGGCATCATCCGCATCGGCGCCGAGGTATTCCCGAACGACGTTCTGGTTGGCAAGGTAACCCCGAAGGGCGAAACCGAGCTCACCGCTGAAGAGCGCCTGCTGCGCGCCATCTTCGGCGAGAAGGCCCGCGAGGTTCGCGACACGTCCCTGAAGGTGCCCCATGGCTCCGGTGGCCGCGTTATCAACGTGGTTCGCTCTTCCCGTGCAAACGGCGACGAGCTTGC
>CAVDWN010000137.1:0-4407 GCA_963612535.1 Sphaerochaetaceae bacterium | reverse complement strand
CGCGAAGTGCCCGCGGGGAACAGCTTCTCGTACGCGGGCCTTATGGCTTCCTTCGCCTTGTGGGCGGCCGACGCATTCTGGGCGAACTTGTTGGCCATGGAGCGCTCGAAGATGATGGGGGCGAAAGGCGTGCGCTGCGCATACCCCCAGAAGTAATCGGCGAAGTCCGATTCGAAGTTGTCCCATGGCTTGTCGGGCCCGGCATAGTGCACGATGTACGGGTCTTTGCGGGACTCCATGTACCCTTGGTAAAGGCGCCTTGGTGCAAGCCCGATTATTTCCTTGATACGGATGCCGTTCCAGTCCATAACCACGTTCCAGCGCATGTCCAGGTACTTCACATGGCCTTCGGCGAAGTGGTTGAGCACGTCCTGGTCCAGCAGCTCCCATTCGTAGGAAGTGGCGTACTCGAACATCTCGTCCACCGTGTAATGCTTCCGGAATTCGGCCAGGTTGAACAGGATGGTGCCTGCCTGGAAGTAGCTATAGGGGTCCTTCATCTTCATGATGTTGTCCATATAGTTCTTCTTCTGCGGCTCGAAGCCGTTGTACAGGCCGGCAGTGTCGGCATCTTGCACGGCAGCAAGCAAGTAACCGTCCACGTCCACGTCGAACAGTTCGGCAATGTCCTTGTTAACCACCATATCGCAGTCTAGGTACAGGGCCTTGTTGTAGCTTGGCAGGATGTCCTGCATAAGCAGGCGGAAGTATGTCTCTATGCGGAAGTGGCCGCGCAGGAACAGCTTGCTTTCGTATTCGCGCATCAGCCGGGTGGTGTTGAAGAAGCGCAGGCTGAAGTTGGAAGGCGCCATAAGGCGTTGCAGCACGGCTTGGCTGTTTTCGCTTATGTCGCGGTGCAGTACCACGATGTCGTACGTGCGGTCGGCGGAGGCGTGTTCCTTTATGGATTCCAGCAGGGTGCCCATGTAGGGAACGTAGTACTCGTTGGCGGAGAGCACCAGGGATACCGGCGCCTTGCCATCGCGCGATTCGATGGGCTTCAAAAGCTTAGGCTGGGTAACGTTTTCGAAGAAGGGGCGCTGAAGCTCCTTGGAACGGTATTTTCCCTGATCTTTCAGCCAAGTGAAGTAAACGCCCAGAAGCCGTTCGGCCAAGTAGCCGCTAACGCGGTATTCCGAAGGACTGTAGTTAGAGAAATCGCGTCGTTTTTCGTGCTCTTCCAAGATGCTGAACAGCCATTCGCAGTAGTCGAAGAAGATTTCCTTCTTCATGATGAACATATTGCAGAAATAGCCATGCCTGCCGTCTAGGTATTTGTTGGCGGCATCTACCATGTGCGGGTACTTTTCTTGGAGTATTTCCAGCGCGCAGGAAAGGTCTTCCGGGCGATGTTGGGGCGATTCGTTGTACTGTTCCCGGATGGTGGATTTGTCTACGAACTGGCCCTGTTCGGGCAAGATGAAGTCGTATTGCTCTATCACTTCCCGCATGCGCTCTTCGGTTAGGCCGATTTCCTGCAGGGTTTTTTCGTCATTCGATTCAAAGGGAACGTCGGCGAAGTAATTCGTTGGGAACTTCTTTTCGGCGAAGGAAAAATAGCGGCGGTAGTGGAACAGACCGTAGTAGTCGGCATCCAAGTTCTTCCAGGCCCAGTACTGTGCGGTAAGCTCGCAGTAGCTGGGGTTTTTCTGGGATATGTTATCGCCTTCGTCGTCGTGGAGCATCCCCTCGAAGCGTGTGGCAGCCAGCGCGGTGCCTACCTGTATGGGGCAAATGAGGTCGTTTTTCGGCAGGGCGATGTCGTCCCTGTGGCAGGCCATAACGATTTTGATGTTGCTCAACGTTTCTCCTTTGCTAGGGCGCCAAGGATTTGGCTTGGGCCCGTCCGCGAGCCGCCGCGTGCGTGTGGGGCTGCGGGTCAATCGGCGTTTCTTTAGTTTACCTAATAGGGTTTAGGCGGGCGAAAATCCATTGGGTATAGTGTTGTAAGTTGATTTGACCAGCGGAAGGGGCAAACGCGTTGCGCATAAAACGATACGAATCCTGTCGAGCTGATGGGCGCGTGTTCACAAGGGTTGCTCTGAGCTTTGGCGGCGAGCCGAAGGTTGCGGCTGCCGCCCTTGCTGCTAAGGGGCTGCTTAGGGCCCGCTTTGTAAGCGGCAAGGCCGATTTTCCCTGCCGGGTTCACCCCTATGGCTGCCAGCCCTCTTCGAGCAACGAATGTGTTTTGGATTACCCGGTGGCGGATTTCGATTCTGCGGAAATTGAGGTATGGGATTCGCGCAACCCTAGCGAAAAGGGCCGGCTGGAGCTGAATGGTGCTGCCGTGAAATGGGAATCGCGAATAAACCGGCGCCTGAGGAAAGCGCGGGTGGCAAAACTGCTCGAATGCCGGGAATCTCGTGTGCCGGGCGGGTTCTTTGTTGAACCCTGGTGCTACTACCAGGGCGATAACGGCATGGCTGTTTGGCGTGTTGCGGTTGAGTGGGATAGCGAGCTGGCCGGCTTGAAGGGCGGGCAGTCGGTTTCGCCAAGCTTGGCTTGCCTTGATGCCCGGGGCAATGCGCTTGAGGCAACTGTTTTGCGCTTGGAGGATCAGCAGGGGGTAAACCTGGGCGGCATGCGGGTGAACCGAGTTGTGTTCTCGGTGCGTATGCCGGAACCTCAAGATGCCTTTGTGCTTTTGGCTTCGGATAAGGCCGGCGTCGTTTTGCCCGACTGCTCTTGCGTTGCCGTAAACCGCGCCGATGCAATGAGGGCGCATTATTGGGAAGAAACCAAAGACGCATGTGCCAACGACGACGCTTACCGAGCATGGCTTTGCGCCCAGCGGCCCAGCGAAGAAGAGCTGGCAGAACAGGGCGAATCGGATATTGCCGGGGGCGTCCAGTTCAGCCTGGTAGTTCCCTGCTTCAATTCCAACGAGGCATATTTGCGGGAAATGGTGGCTTCGGTTGTTTCCCAGAGCTATGGGAATTGGGAGTTGCTGTTGTTGGACGCTTCCGCCGGGCATCCCACTGTGCGCCAGGTTGCGGAAGAGTTCAACGATGGGCGCATTCGCTATTGCAAGTTGCCGGGCAACGCCGGCATCGTTGGCAACACCAATGCGGGGATCGATCTTGCCAAGGGGCAGTACGTCGGTTTCCTAGATCACGACGATACGCTGGAACCCGATGCCCTGTATCGCTATGCAGTGGCTATTGCGGGCTCGGGCGCGAAGGTTCTGTACTGCGACGAAGATTCTTTCCATGCGAATGGCGACTACGGCCAGCCGTCTTTCAAGTCGGACTTCAATAGGGACCTTCTTTATTGCCACAACTGCGTTACTCACTTCCTGGTTGTGGGGAAGGACGTTATCGATCAGATCGGCGTTTGTGCGGAAGACGTTGCGGGTGCGCAGGACTACGACCTGGTGCTTCGTGCGCTTGCGGCGGGGTTCGAGCCATGTCATGTTCCCCATGTTCTGTACCATTGGCGCATCCACGAAGGCTCAAGCAACAACGGCAATGTGGGAAGCAAACCCTATGCGGTAGAGGCGGGCAGGCTCGCATTGCAGCGTCATTTCGAGTCGCGGGGAATCGCCGGCAAGGTCGAGGCCTTGGACGAGCCGTTCACCTACCGCATGCATTACTCCTTGCCAAGCCCGCGCCCATTGGTGAGCGTGGTTATTCCCACCTGCGACCAGTTCCAGATGCTAGAGGCGTGCGTGGAATCGCTCTTCGGTTGCACCTACCAGGAAATAGAGGTTGTTCTGGTTGAAAACGGCAGCAAGGATCCGCAGACGGAAAAGGTTTACGCCAGGTTGCAACAGGGGCATCCGGGCAAGGTGAAGGTTGTTCGTTGGGAAAAGGGCTTCAACTATTCGGCGCTTATCAACTACGGTGCCGGGTTTGCCCAGGGCGAATATTTGCTGCTTCTGAACAACGATACCAAGGTCATCTCTGCCGATTGCATTGAGGAGATGCTTGGATATTTGCAACGGCCGGAGGTGGGCGTTGTGGGCCCGAAGCTCTATTTCAAGGATGGCCTGGTTCAGCATGCCGGCATGTTGGTGGGCCCGTACGATGCTCTGGTCCATGTTCATCAGTTCTTCCCGCCTGGTAGGGCGGGCTATCAAGCGCGCGCAGTTCGCCCGGGGGATTTTTCCGCCGTTACCGGCGCGTGCCAGATGGTGAAGAGGTCGGTGTTCAACGAAGTGGGCGGTTACGACGAAGAGTTCGTCGTTGGGTTCAACGATGCTGATTTCTGTCTTCGTGTTGGCGAGGCCGGCTATTCAACGGTGTTTACCCCCTACGCCGAGCTGTACCACTACGAGTTCGTATCCCGCGGGCGAGAAGCGGTCGACGAAAAGAAGCAACTTCGATGGAAAAAAGAGCAAGCCCTGTTCATGGAAAAGTGGCCTAGGTATTTTGAAGAAAGGGATCCGTTCTCGAATCCCAATCTGAA
>CAVDWN010000136.1:0-4419 GCA_963612535.1 Sphaerochaetaceae bacterium | reverse complement strand
CTCTTCTGCGCAGGGAAGCGCAACCCGCAAAGTGGCAGTGAAGTGGACGTTGGCCTTCTTGCGGGCATCGACGCTTCGCTTTGTTACCTGAACCTTATCTATGGCACCAGGCGCAACGCCCAACGCCCGGGCGGCCTCTTTCTTGAGCAGGGCAGCGTTGCCCGGCAACGCAGCATCGAGCGAAAGGGAAACCCCGGAAATATCTAGCATCGTTTTCCTTCCGCGAAGAACCGTGCCACGTCAAGGCCGGCAAGCATGCCGCTTGACCAGGCCCAATGAAGGTTGTAGCCGCCACAGGGGCCATCGACGTCCAAGGCTTCGCCAAGCACGTAGAAGCCGGGGGCGCAAGCGCACTCCATGGTGGCCGGGTGCACGGCGCTTACGGGAACGCCGCCGCGATGCACCTGGCATTGGCGCTCATCGGCGATGCCTTCCACGGTGCAGCAGAAGCACTTCAGCGTTTCGGCCAGCAGACGGATGCCTTCTTCGCCACCAGCAGCGCCAGCCGAATTGACCCCCGCCGCCGCACACACCGCTTCGGCCAGCTCCGGCAGCAGGAAGCCCCTGAACAGGGCCAGGGCGCCTTCGCCGGCAAACTGCCGCGCCCTTCGGGCAAGCAGCGCTTCAGCATCTTCGACGGACAACCCGGGAAGGAAGTCGAGGCACAGCTTCGCGCCTGCCACCGCGCTGCGCGAGGCGTTGAACACCACGATCCCGGAAACCCCATATTCGCGGAACAGCACTTCCCCGACCTCGGAAAAGCCCGTTTCGGGAACAGAGACGCGGGCGCGAACCCGTATGCCGTCGAGCTGGACGGCATCGACGCGGTTGGGGAAGCGAACCGCAAGCGGCCCTAAAACAGGCTGCCATGGCTGAAGGCGGCCAAGGCCGACGCCCGCCAGCAAAGCAGCATCGAAACCCCCGCCCGGCGCGAACGCCACCCGCGTTGCATGGATATGCGCGCGCTGCGCGCAGGGGGAATCGGCCGCATCGGCTTTGCGCAAGCCGCCCTGCCCCACGCATCCGGCCGCAGAACCGCGCTTGGCTTGGCCAGGTTGCGGCAAGGCAACCTGCGAAAGGGAAAGCTCGAAGCCGCCCGTTGCGCTGCCAATTGCATCAACATCGACGCAAACGCGCAGGTCAACATTGAATTGCTGCAAGTTAGAAACCAGCACTTCCAAGACAGAGGAAGCCTTGTTGGAAAACGGATACAGCAGGCCATCGGCGCCGGCGGCCTCTTCCCATACCAGGCCAAGCTGCTCGAACCAGCGCACCGCAGGAGCTGCAAGGGCGCTTTCCAAGGGGGCGCAGCCAGCGGAATCGTGGCCGCCCGAGCCATCGTGGCTAGCCGAGCCACCGACGCTGCCCGCACCGGCGAAGTCGCCCGAGCCCGCCGAAAGTAAGCTTTCGGCTTTGCCTACCAGCTTCTGCAAAGAACGCTCCACGAAAGGCCCGTTATGGTACTGGCCTGCCTGCAGCTGCGAATTGGAGAAATTGCAGCGCCCATTGCCGCTGCGCAAGATGGAGGAACCGATGCGCCGCCCCTTCTCCAGCACGATGATGCGCGGCATGCGCCCGCCCAGGCGCCGAGCCTCCTGCGCGCAGGTTAGCGCGCAGGCCAAGCCGGCAGCGCCGCCGCCGACCACTGCCAGGTCATAGCAATCCTCAAATACGAACGGCTTGACTTCCTGCGCCGTGCGTTTCGCCCGTTTTCCCTGTTTCTTCTTGCTCATGTGCCCCATGATACGCGAAGCTCACCGCGAGCACCCGAAGGCAGCGTAGGCTCGATGGGCAATCCATCGATTGCGAGCACGGGCGACCACGGCCTTGGGCCGTTCGCCCGCCGGCACTCAGCCATACCTAAACCCGCTGAACGCAGCTGCTATTCTTCGTCCGTGCCGCCCTCGGCCACAGCGCGCGGCCCTTCTTGGGGCAGCTTCTTCTTGGCCGCGTACACCAGCAGGCACACGCCCGCCACAACAAGCGGCACCGAGAGCACCTGCCCCATGGTAAGCCAGCCACCCCACAGATAACCCAGCTGGGCATCGGGCTGGCGCACGAACTCGATGGCGAACCGGCAGACGCCGTAGCCCACCATGAAAACGCCGAAGTACGTGCCGCGCGGGAACGGCGGGCGCTTGCGCGATAGGGCGAACAGGACGATGAACAGCAGCGCACCTTCCAGCAGGGCCTCGTAGAGCTGGCTGGGATGACGCGCCACCGTGCCCGCGCTGCCGCCGAACACCACGCCCCAGGGCAAGTCGGTGGGAGCGCCCCACAGCTCGCCGTTCACGAAGTTCGCGCAACGGCCGAAGAACAAGCCGATGGGCACACCGATGATGGCAAGGTCCACCAAGGTAAGGTAGGGCATCTTCACGATGCGCGCCGCAACGATGCCCGCCACCAGCGCGCCGATGAAACCGCCATGGAAGCTCATGCCGCCCCGGCTGAACTCGAGGATGGAAAGCGGGTTGGCCGCATACATCTCCCAGTTGTAGAACAGCACATAGCCCAAGCGCCCGCCCACGATAACGCCCACCATGGCGCAGATGAGCACGATGCACAGCGTGTCGAAGTCGAAGCGGATCTTCCAGCGCTTGCCCACCACATACATGATGCCGATGGCGCACAGGAAACCCGCGATGTAGGCCAGCCCATACCATCGGGCAGAGAAGGGCCCTACGGTAAACGCCACTGGATCGAGGCTCTGGTACAAGTCATTGAGCATGCGCTTTCCTCCCTATTGTTTACCCTGAAGAAGATACCACCGCAGCAAGCTTTGCCCGCCCCAGCTCAGCAGCCCCTCGCCTATTCGCCTTTGGCGAAGATCCCGTCAAGCACCTTCGAGACCTGATCCATGTTGATGGGCTTCACGATATGGCCGTTCATTCCGGTCTCGAACGCCTTGCGCTTGTCCTCTTCGAAGGCATTCGCCGTCATGGCCACGATGGGAATGTTGGCTTTCTTGTTGTTCGCCAGCGTGCGGATCTCCCTTGTGGCGATGTATCCGTCCATGCGCGGCATCTGGATGTCCATGAGCACCAGATCGTAGGTGCTCTCGGGTGCTGCGCTTATGGCGTTGACTGCTTCGATGCCGTCCTTGGCGCAGTCGATGCGCATGCCGGTCTCTTCCAAGATCGCCGTCGCTATCTCCCTGTTGAGCTCGTTGTCCTCAACAAGCAGAATGCGCTTGCCACTGTAGTCGTATTCCGCAGTTTCCACCGGGGCAAACGGCTTCGACACGTCACCAACAGGGCGCGTGAGCACTTCCCGCAGCTCGGACATGAAGATGGGCTTGGCTACGAATGCCGTCACGCCGGCCTCCCGCGCTTCCTGCTCGTAGTCTGCCCAGTCGTAGGCCGTCAGCACGATGATGGGCACGTCCTCGCTGATCACCTTGCGGATGCGGCGGACCGTCTCTATGCCGTTCATGTCGGGCATAAGGTAGTCCACGATGTAGACCTTGTACTCGTCCTGCAGCTCGGCGGCATCTTGCGCGCGGAGGATCGCCTCCTTGCCCGAAGCCGTCCAATCCGGGCGCATGTCGATGTTGCGCAGCATCTTGCAAACGCTGCGGCAGGTGTCGATATCGTCGTCGATGACCAGCGCACGCGCGCCTTCAAGCTCGGGGATCGGCTCGGTTTTCGCCGACTGATTCGCCAACTTCACGTTCAGCGTTACGGTGAACGTGGATCCCTTCCCCTCTTGGCTTTTCGCCGTGACGCTGCCGCCCATCATCTCCACGATGTTCTTGGTGATGGCCATGCCAAGGCCGGTGCCTTGGATGCCGCTGACCGTGGAAGAGCGTTCCCGGGAAAAGGTGTCGAACACGTGCTCGACGAATTCCTCGGACATGCCGATGCCGGTGTCTTTGATGGTGAACACGTAGGTCGCGTAGCCCTTGCGCGAACACGGCTTCTCGATAAGGTGGATGATGATATCCCCGCCAACCGGCGTGAACTTGATGGCGTTGCTGGTGATGTTGAGCAGGACCTGGTTCAGGCGCAGCTTGTCGATGACGATATCCTCGCTCTGCACATCCTGGGTGTCGATGAAGAGGTTCTGCTGCTTCGCGTTGATAAGGCCTTGGATCATGTTGCGCAGGTCATGCAGAAGGTCTGGCATGTGCACCGGCTTCTCGTCGAGCTTCACGCAGCCGCTCTCGATGCGGCTCATGTCCAGGATGTCGTTGATCAGGCTCAGCAAGTGCGTGCTGGAAGTGCTGATCTTCGCCAGGTAATCCTGCACCAGCTCCGTGTTGTCTATGTGCGTTTGCGCCAGCGCCGTGAAGCCGATGATGGCGTTCATGGGCGTGCGGATGTCGTGGGACATGTTGTTCAAGAACGTTGTTTTCGCGCGGCTGGACTGCTCGGCTGCGGCAAGGGCAAGCGTCAAGCGCTCCTGCTGCTCCTGCTCTTT
>CAVDWN010000135.1:0-4432 GCA_963612535.1 Sphaerochaetaceae bacterium | reverse complement strand
ACCTGAATGCGTGTGCGGGATAGACCCTACTCAGCAGCCTTCTCCTCGGCAGGAGCCTCGGTTGCCTCTGCGGCAGGTGCTTCCTCGGCAGCAGCCTCGGCCTCGGCGGCAGGAGCCTCAGCAGCGGCAGCCTCTGCCTCTGCAGCAGCCTTGGCAGCCTCTTCCTCGGCCTTCTTGGCGTACTCGGCAGCACGTGCAGCCTTGGCAGCAGCCTTAGCCTCGCGCTCGGCCTTCTTGGCAGCCTCTGCAGCCTCGACAGCAGCAGCGCGCTCGGCCTTCTTGGCGGCCTGGCGAGCAGCAACGGTCTCGGTAGCGGCGCCGAACTTATCGGCAAAGCGCTGTACGCGTCCGCCGGAGTCGATCAGCTTCTGGGTGCCGGTGAAGAAGGGATGGCAGGCGTTGCAGATGTCAACGCGGATCTCCGACTTCGTGGAGCGGGTCTGGAAGGTGTTGCCGCAGGTGCAGGTGACCGTGCAATCAACGTATTCGGGATGGATGTCGTTCTTCATTGGTTCTCCTTCTATGCCTTGGTTTCCGACCAAGGCGAGACAAGCTTATTCAATATACCGCAACGAAGCAGGTTTGCAAGGCTGAATTGCGGAGACCTATTTCTCTACATGGTTGCCGCGGTTCACGTACTCGGGCTTCAGCAGCACCACCCCACCGCGCTCGGCGATTTCCTGGTCGGTCATGCGGGTGTTCAGCTCGGCGGCGAACTCGTCCAACCCGATGCCGCAGCGCTCCAGCAGCACCATAAGGTGGTACACCACATCGGCAGCCTCGTAGCGAAGGTGGTTCACCTGGGCATCGTCACCCTCGTTGTACACCACATCCTTGGCAGCGAGGGTGGCCTCGTGCGCCTCTTCGGCAACCTTCTTCAGCAGGGTATCGATGTCGCCGGTAAGCAGGCGATGCGTATAGCTTTCATCGCCCGCATTGCGGCGCTGGTGAATGGTATGCGCCAAAGACTCCAGCGAGGCGCCGATCTGGCTTTCGGGAGCAGGGCGGTTGTCGGAAAGATAGGTTTTGCCGTTGCACATGGGTTTGTTGCCTTTCATATGATTTACGGCTAACAGGATAGCATGGCAAGGCACTGCGGCATCGCTTAGCCGCATACAGCCCAATATGGCAAACGGCCCTGCCCCGCGCTGGCGAAATCAGGCCCGGCTGCGCCTCTAAACTATAGCCCGCCATATAAAAAGGCGCGCCCCCTAAAAGGGAGCGCGCCTTATCTTCAGCAAGTAGGCGAAGGGGATTTACTCCTCTGCGTCGCTTGCAGATTCCTCGGCAGCACTGGTGCTATGGAAGCCCAGGTCGGAGGATCCCAGAAGAGCATCGAGCTCTTCGAGGTTGCGCTGGTAGGAGCGCGGGGGCAGAGCCTCGCCCAGCATGTCCTCGCCTTCGGTGTTGAAGGTTGCAGGCTGGTCGCCGCCGATGAGCACGGTGTCGTCCGGGGAGAACACCATGTCCAGAAGCTGGCTCATGTCGTCGCGCGAAGCAGACAGGTCGTCCTCGATCACATGCAGAAGGCCATGTTTCTCCAGGCCTTCCTTCAGCTCCTCGATGGCCTTGGTGCCAATGCCCTCGATGCGAAGCAGGTCGTCCTCGTTGTGGCCAACCAGGTCGGCTACGGTTTCGATGCCTGCCTCGGAGAACTTGTTGGCCCAACGCTGCGACACGCCCAGGTCGTCGTAGACGTACAGGCGAGCATCCTCGTCGGAGAGGTTGTTCGCGCGGTAGCCTGCGGCGATAGAGGCGAAGTAGCTGGAGTAATCGGAGCCGGCGCCCAGGTAGCCGTCGCCATCAAGCGACCAATCCTGCGGCTGGGGCAGCAATTCCTCGATCTCGCGCAGCGCCTCGGGGGCGGAGTCGGGCAGACGCTCGGAGTCCACGCGGTCTACCGGCACGCCACGGTAGGTAAGACCCACATCGTGGTAGCGCTTCAGGCCGGTGCCGGCCGGGATGGGCTTGCCGATGATGACGTTTTCCTTCAGGCCCTGCAGCGTGTCGACCTTGCCCTCGATGGCGGCGTCGGTCAGGACCTTGGTGGTTTCCTGGAACGATGCAGCGGAAAGGAACGAGTCGGTGGCCAAGGAAGCCTTGGTGATGCCCAGCAGCAAGGGCTGGCCCACCGGGGGCTCCTTGCCTTCGAGCACCAGCTCGTTGGCGGTGTCCTCGAACTCGAAGCGGTTCACCTGACGGCCCGGCAGGTAGTCGGAGTCGCCGGGATCGATAACGGCAACCTTGCGCAGCATCTGACGCGCGATAACCTCGATGTGCTTGTCGTTGATGTCTACGCCCTGGGACACGTACACGTCCTGGACCTGGGCAACGATGTAGCGCAGCGTGGTGTTCGGGTCGGTAAGGCGAAGCAGGTCGTGGGGGTTCACGGAACCCTTGGTGAGCTGCTGGCCAACCTCAACCTCGCAACCGTCGGAAACGCCGGGAAGCAGCGTTGCGCGGGCGGAAACCACGTACTCGCGGATATTGCCCTCCTGGTCGTGCACGGTAAGGGTCTTGTTCACCTTGTCGGCGGTAACCTGCAGGGTGCCGGAGATCTCTGCCAACACGGCCTGGCCCTTCGGCTTGCGGGCCTCGAAAAGCTCGGTAACACGGGGAAGACCGTGGGTGATGTCCTCGCCTGCAACGCCGCCGGCGTGGAACGTACGCATGGTCAGCTGCGTGCCGGGCTCGCCGATGGACTGTGCGGCGATGATGCCGACCGCGGTGCCGATGTTAACCGGGCGTGCGGTGGCAAGGTCCCAACCGTAGCACTTCTGGCATACGCCGTGCTCTGCATGGCAGGTCATGACCGTGCGGATGCTCAGCGACTCGACGCCGGCAGCTTCCATGGCCTTGAGCTGGTCCATAGAGGAGATGAACTCGCCAGCATCGACGATGACCTCGCCGTTTGCATCGGCAACGGCCTCGAGCATGCAGCGGCCGATAAGGTTCTCGTCAAGCTCGCCCTTGTCGTTGTGCAGCGGGTAAGGCACGCCGTCGGCAGTGCCGCAGTCGATCTCGCGAACGATAACGTCCTGGGCAACGTCGACCAGACGGCGGGTAAGGTAACCGGAGTCGGCGGTACGAAGCGCGGTGTCGGCCATGCCCTTTCGGGTGCCGTGCGTAGAAATGAAGTACTCCAACACGGAAAGGCCCTCGCGGAAGTTCGACTTAACGGGAATGTCGATGGTGCCACCCTTGGTGTCTGCCATCAGGCCACGCATACCAGCCAGCTGGCGGATCTGCTTGATGTTACCTCGAGCACCGGAGTCGGCCATCATGAAGATCGGGTTGAACGCATCGAAGTTGGCTGCCATGGCATCGCCGACTTCCTCGTTCGCCTCGGTCCAGATGTCTACGACCTGCTTATGGCGCTCCTCGGCGCTCATGAGGCCCATCTCGTAGTCTTCCTCGATGGCGGCAACCTTGTTGTCGGCGGCAGCCAGGATCTCGCCCTTGCTCGGCGGAACCGTTGCGTCGTACACGGAAACGGTGATGCCGGCGATGGTGGCGTAGTGGAAGCCGGTGTTCTTCAGGCCGTCAAGGATAGGCTCGACCTCGGAAAGGGTGTAGCGGTTGCATACGTCCTCTACGATGCGGCCGATTTCCTTCTTGTTCATCTGGTAGTTCAGGAACGGGTAGTCGTCCGGGAACACGCTGTTGAAGATGATGCGGCCGATGGTGGTCTGCAGGCGCGTGCCGGCAGCATGCTCCTCGAACTCGTCGAAAGCATTGGCCACCTGGGCGTCCTTGGCAAGGCGAACCCAGATCTTGGCCTGCAGGTCTACGCCCGTGCGGGCATCGTAGGCATTGCGGGCATCGGCGAAGTCGACGAACGTACGGCCCTCACCCGGGAAGCCGTCGCGGGCTGCGGTGAGGTAGTACATGCCGATGATCATGTCCTGGGTGGGAACGGTCAGCGGACGGCCATGTGCAGGCGACTTGATGTTGTTGGCGGAAAGCATCAGCACGCGGGCCTCGGCCTGAGCCTCGGCACCCAGCGGCACATGCACAGCCATCTGGTCGCCGTCGAAGTCGGCGTTGAAGGCGGTGCATACCAGCGGGTGCAGCTTGATGGCCTTGCCCTCTACCAGCACCGGCTCGAAGGCCTGGATGCCCAAGCGGTGCAGGGTAGGTGCGCGGTTCAGCAGCACCGGATGCTCGGTGATAACTTCTTCCAGCACGTCCCAAACATAGGTTGCGCCACGGTCTACCGCGCGCTTGGCAGCCTTGATGTTGGCAGCGTACTCAAGCTCGACCAGGCGCTTCATGACGAAGGGCTTGAACAGCTCGAGGGCCATCTGGGAAGGCAGGCCGCACTGATGCAGCTTCAGGGTCGGGCCGACGACGATTACCGAACGGCCGGAGTAGTCTACGCGCTTGCCCAGCAGGTTCTGGCGGAAGCGGCCCTGCTTGCCCTTCAGCATGT
>CAVDWN010000134.1:0-4463 GCA_963612535.1 Sphaerochaetaceae bacterium | reverse complement strand
TCATCTTCACCTCTGGCGCCACCGAGGCCGACAACGCCGCGTTGTTCGGCATGGTGGATGCGCTTATGATGCGCGCCGAGCAGGAAGGCGACCACGAATGTGTTCCGCAGGTGGTTGTTTCCGCCATCGAGCACGATGCGGTGCTGAAGGCTGCCGAAACCCTGAACCATTGGGGGGCAGAGGTAACGGTTGTTGCGCCCGATTCTTCCGGCCATGTTACGCCCGAAGCGCTGAAGGAAGCCCTGAACGGCCGTGCCCTCCTTGTTTCCATCATGGCAGTGAACAACGAGATCGGCAGCGTTATGGATATCCCTGCGCTTGCCAAGGTGGCCCACGATGCCGGCGCTCTGTTCCACGTGGACGCAACCCAGGCATTCGGCAAGGTTCCCATCTCGGTGCGCGAATGGGGGGTGGATGCGCTTTCCGTTTCCTCCCACAAGATCGGCGGCCCGAAGGGCGTCGGTGCGCTGTACCTGAAAGCTCGCACTCCCTTCACTGCGCAGCTTGTGGGCGGCGGTCAGGAATCGGGCAGGCGCAGCGGCACGCAGAACGTGATGGGGGCGGTCGGCTTCGCTGCTGCCGCGCGCGAGGCTACGCAATCGTTGGAGGAAAACGCCCAGCGCCTTACCGAGCTGCGCGACTATCTCTACGAGGCCCTGACCGAGCATCCGAACGTGCGCCCCGCGGTACAGGTGGAAAAGGGGAGCAGCCGCTATTCGTGCCACATCGTGAACGTTCTGGTGCGCGGCATCGAAAGCGAGACGTTGATCTTGCAGCTTGATCGCCGCGGCTTCTGCGTTTCGGGCGGCTCGGCCTGTTCTTCCCATTCGCTTGATCCTTCGCATGTGCTCAGCGCCATCGGCGTCAGCCGCGACGATGCCTTGGGCTCGATGCGCGTTTCCCTGGGTAATTCCACCACCCGCGAAGAAGTGGAGGCCTTCGTCCGCGCATTCGCCGAAGTGGTGGGCTAAGCTGTTCGGCGTACGCGCAGATACGGCTATAACGAGCTTTTCAAAGGACGCCGCGTGCGTCCTTTCTTCTTAAGGAGCGAAGGTGCAGATAGAACGGGTAACTCAGCACAACCATACCGACATGACCAACCACGGGCATGCGCCCATAGAAGAGCTTATCGCCCATGCCCATGAGGTAGGCATAACCAACATCGCGGTGACGGAGCACTATCCCCTTACCGCGGCGGTGGATCCGCGCGACTACGTTTCCATGCATGCCGATAGGCTCGAGGAATATGTTCAGCGCATCCTGGCGCAGCGCAAGGCCTTTCCCGATATGGAGATCCTTGTGGGCTGTGAGTTGGACTGGCTTGGTGCGGGCGAGGATCGGACGTTTGCCGAAGATGCCTTCGACTGCTTCGATATCGTGCTTGGGTCGGTCCACTTCGTGGATCTGTGGCCCTTCGACGACCCGGCGCAGGCGGGCCATTGGGACGAAGTGGGCGCCGACTACATTTGGAAGCGCTATTTCGAGGTTTGGTGCGAGGCGGTTTCCTCGCACGTGCCCTTCATGCCCTTCGATGTGATGGCGCACCCCGACCTGGTGAAGAAGTTCAACCGCCGTCCCAGCTTCGACCCGCTGCCGCTGTACCGCGAGGCCGCAGAGGCCGCGGCTTCAAGTGGGCGCATGGTGGAAGTGAACACCTCGGGCGTTACCTACGCTTGCGAGGAGATGTTCCCCCATGTCGACTTGCTTCGTGAGTTCTGCCGGGCGGGCGTCCCCTGCACGTTGGGCACGGATGCCCATACGGTTACGGATGTGGATCGCGGCATAGAAGCGGGGTATCGTTTGATGTACGAGGCCGGGTACCGCGAGCTTACCGTGGTTGTGCCCGGCGGGGACAGGCGCACCATCGCGCTTGGCTAGCCATATACAGCAAGGGGGCTTTCATGGAAGAGGAAACCGTAACGCTTACCAAAATAGATTCGGGCGATCTGGCATCTAACGACCGGGCCCTGCTGGTGGGGGAGCTTGAGCGCGCCCTGTTGGAAAAGATGCCCGCCGAAGATGCCTGCTCGTGGGATCGCACGGGGATGCTGGTGGGCAATCCCATGGACGTGGTGCGTGGTGTTGCCGTGGCGCTGGACCCCACCATCGCCGCCCTTGAGGAAGCCGCCCTGCGCGGCGCGAACGTGCTCTTGACGCATCATCCGGTGTTCCTTGACGCCCCGGGTTCGTTTCTGCCCCATTCGGCACAGGGGCACACGCCGGGATCGGTGGTGCGCCGAGCCGTTGAGCTGGGCGTTTCCGTTATATCGTTCCACACCGCCCTGGATGTGAGCGCGGCGGGCCTCAATGCCCTGCCCTCTCTTTTGCGCTTGGTTCCTGCCGGGGTGCTTGAGCCGCTTGCAGGGTCCAAGGAAAAGGGATTCGGCCGCATCTGCCTGCCTGCCCACGACGATGCGCCCCTAACGCTTAGGAACCTGAGCGCCCGCTGCGTTTCGGTGTTCGGCTCCATGCCGCGTGTTTGGGGTTCGCCCGATTCGGCCCTTTCCCGCATCGTTACGAGCGGCGGCAGCGCGGGGTCGTTCGCGCACGATTGCCTTGAGCAGGGCATAGATTGCCTGGTGTGCGGCGAGATCAAGTACCACGATGCGCTTGATGCGGCCCTTTCCGGCCTTGCCATCATCGAGCTGGGGCACGACGTTTCCGAGTTCCCCTTGTGCGCTTTGCTTGCAAACTATGCTGCTGAAGCGGGGGTTTGCGAATCTTGCATTACCATGATCGACCAGGGGAACAACTGGTACACGCCGGAATCGCTCCGCCGCTGATCCTTATCCCGTCTTAGCGAACGAAGAAGAAAGGCCCTGCGCCCATGAACGCAACCGAACACGATATCGCCATCCTGCGCAAGCTGCAGGAGGTAGACCGCAAGGTAGTCTCGGCGAAAAAGGAGTTCAAGGAGCTTCCGCATCGCAAGGCCATCCTTCAGGTTCGCACGAAGAAGGAAGAGGTTCTCAAGCGCAAGGTCCAGGTTCAAGACCTGTTGGACAACGCCGAGGGCAGCTTGGCCGCCTTGGTCCAGGAAGACGAGCAGCTTGCCCTGAAGCAGGACGAGATCACCGAAACGCTTTCCGAGGTGCAGGGCGACTACCGCGCGGTTACGGCCCATACGCGCGACCTGGACGGTGTGCGCAAGCGCCGCGAGAAGGTATCGGTGGAGCTCGAGCGCGTAGAGGCCGAGGTTAACAAGATCAACCCCGTGATGAAGCAGATCATGGCTGCCTTGGGCGAGCTTGACGCAAAGGAACAGGAGCTCATCGCCTCGTTCCAGAAAACCGGCGGGGCGCTTCGTGCTTCCATCGAAGAGGGCGATAAGGCCCGTGCCCAGCTGGCCGCGCAGGTTTCGCCCGATCTTCTGGGCGTGTACGAGAAAACGCGCGCCCAGTGCGGCGGCGTTGCCTTGGCAGAGCTGAAGGACGGCGCCTGCAGCGCGTGCCGCAACACGTTTGATTCCAGCCGCTTGAGCAAGATCCGTTCCCAGGCTCCGTTGGCTTCGTGCCCATCGTGCCGGCGCCTGCTGGTTGTTGAAGGGGAGTAGGCGCTATGAAGCTGGTAACCAGTAGCGAGCAGGTAAACCAGGAGCACGTGCGCCTTTCCGAGGACGCCTCGTTCTCCGACGAGACGGAAGGCCGTGCCCGCTCGGGCGAGACCGACCTGTACCGCACCGAGTACCAGCGTGATCGCGACAAGATCCTGCACACCAAGGCGTTTCGCCGCCTTTCCCATAAAACCCAGGTGTTCTTGGCGCCGGTGGGCGACCATTACCGCACCCGTCTTACCCATACGCTGGAGGTGGCGCAGATTGCGCGCACCATCGCCCGCGCCCTGGGCCTGAACGAAGACCTTACCGAGGCAATCGCCCTGGGCCACGACTTGGGGCATACCCCCTTCGGCCATGTGGGTGAACAGGCCATTTCTTCCAGCTTGGCACGCCATATGGGCCTAGACCCCGAATTGCCCGAGAACCAGCGTCTGTACCGGCACAACGTGCAGAGCCTGCGTGTGGTTGACGTTATCGAGAACGGCGGCAAGGGCTTGAACCTTACCGCGGAAGTCCGCGACGGCATCGTCTGCCATACGGGCAGCCAGCGCGCCGAAACGCTGGAGGGGCGCATCGTTGCCACGGCCGACCGTATTGCCTATGTGAACCACGACATCGACGATGCCATCCGGGCGGGCGCCCTCAACGAAGCAGACTTGCCTTCCAGCACCCATTCCGTCCTTGGCGAAAACCACTCCGAGCGCATCCAGACGTTGGTGCACGACATGATCGAGGCATCTGCTGCAGCGGGCGACATCCAAATGAGCGCCCCTATCTGGGATGCCATGATGGAGCTGCGTTCGTTCCTGTTCGACAACGTGTACACCTCCGAGCCGGTGATGCACGAGGTGCGCAAGGCAAAGCACCTGGTGGAAGACCTGTTCGACTACTTCGTGCGTCACTACGA
>CAVDWN010000133.1:0-4479 GCA_963612535.1 Sphaerochaetaceae bacterium | reverse complement strand
GCGCATACCAGGCTGGCAATCACCCATAGGGCTGCCATGGCCGCCCAGAATGCCTCGGGGAACAGCTGTATCAGCAGCGAACTGGCGCTGAACGTCCAATTGCCCTGTGCGAAGAGCATCTGGTGCATCCAGGTGAACAGCCCGTTGAAGTCGACAACAGCCCATGCCCCCAGCGCGAACAGCAGGGCGAATACCAGCCCGGCGCCCGCCATAAGGGTGCGCCCCGCCTGCTTTCTGCTGGCGATAATGGCCAGCGCTATAAGCCCGGCAACGGCAAAGCCGCCCACCACGCCTACCGATATGCGCCCGGTGGTAAATATGGGCGTGCAGTCGCGCAGGTGGGAAAGCGCGCTTTCGGAAAGGGCATAGCGCTCGGAAACGCTCCCGGCAGCGTTCGAGAGCGCCGATGCCGCCGTCGATTGCGCGCCCTCGGCTGAGCCGCTGGCAAACGCCGTGCCGGAGCCTTCCCTCCAGCTCTCGAACGCCGCGGCCAGCGATGGGTTCGTTTCTGCCAGCGCGTTCTCTATGGCGGCGAACAGGTTGTCGCCGGAAGCGCCTTCTATGCTGTAGGCGCGTGCTGCTTCCGCTATAGCGGCCATGTCTTTCTCGGGGAACACCGAGTTCTCCCAGCCCGAGAACGTGCCGCCGATAGCAGCGGTTGCCTGCGGGGTGGTGCAGGCAACGAAGCCCAGGCCGAACAGCGAATAGGCCACGGCTACGCTGGTGGCAAGGGAAAGCAGCCAAACAAGCGCGGTTCGCACAATGCCCATGCGCCTAATCCCTTACGCGGATGGTGGCTGCGGTAATGCCCTTCAGCTCCTTGCTGATGGTGGGAAGCGGCCCCAGTCGGCTGAAGATGCCCTGGAAATGCCCGTTGTACAGGTACAGCCCGCTGAGGTTGTTGTACATCGCTCCCTTGCGGTCCACCTGATCGTCGGCAAGCTCCTCGATGCCCTCATCGGGGGGCAGGGTGCGGGTTTTGTAGGGGGTAAGGTAGGTCTGCACGATGAACGGCGCGCCCGATGCCCCGTTGGCGAAGCGCGCCACCAGCGCCTCCCATTCTTCCTGCGTGCAGGAAACGCCGGCGTACACATCCTTGGCGCCGTAGTTGTCGGTGGGCTTGATGATCCAGGCGTCCTTGTTCCCGGTAACCTCGGCAAGGTCTATTTCCTTTTCATCCAGGAACAGGGTGCGCGGCACGTGCTTTTCCACGAACTCGTTTTCCTCGGGCGTGAGGATTTCCTTGGTTCGGGGGTCGCGCAGAACCTCGAATATCTGCTTGTCATGCACCAGATGCCCCGCGAAGCTGCCTATAAGGGCAACCGCTTCGTGCCGGCACGCCTCTATCAGCGCCTGCGATTCGTCCCAATGCTCCAGCACGTCGTTGGTAACGCTGCGGCGCCAGATGGCGTGCACGGGCAGCCCGTCGGCATCGCACAGCATGTGCCCGTCGAAGGAAAGGTCGCGCACGTCGCACACCACGCATTCGTAGCCGTAGCGGGCGAAGTGCTGCGAGAACACCTTGAACTCATCTACCACGCCGCACTCAAGGTAGTCGCAGATGGCAAAGCGCGCGCCGGGCACGAAATGCTTCGAATGCTCGAAGATGCGGATGAACTCGCGCACCCACGAATCGAACAGCTCGGTCTGCTGCACCGTATGGCGCTCGGCGAAGGCCTGGAACGTCTTGGTGTCCCAGATGCTGTTGGTTATCTCGCGGTTCTCGTTCATGCCGGCCGAACCGTCGCCGTTGAATTCGCAGAAGCCGCAGGAAAGGTCGTCCTCGTTCAGGAACACGTCGATGCGCGCGAAGGGCAGGGGGTCGGCGTAGCCGCGGGGCAGCAGCACCAGTTCCTTCAGGCGCTCATCGAAGCTGAACGCATCGCGGTACTCGGGCGTGGCAAGGTAGTGCTCAATCACCTTGCACAGGATGCGGTGCGTGGTTTCCGCCACAGAGCGCAGCGCCTCCCAGCTCTCGTCGTTGTACAGGCGCGGCACAAACGAAGAGGCCACCACCTTGTGGTGCACGATGGCGGTGGAGCCCTGCATGTAGGAATAGGCGCTTCGGCGTCCCTCTATGTCGCCGTTCAGGCTATCGGCTGTGGCGAAGTACTCTTCGGTGAGCTCTGCGTTGCTTTTCATGGGCGCCCTTCCTGTTGGGTTCGTTCGGGGAAGTGTACCCATAATAAGGCCGCGCGCGCCGATGCCGCAGGCTGGTTACGAAAGCTTCACGCGTTTGCCCATGGTGCCGGAAATGCCGCTTACCACGTTGTCGCTCAGCAGCTCCACCATCTCGTCGAAGGGAACGTCCTTGCCCTTGTACAGCCAGTACAGATACGAGTTCAGCACGCCGCCCAGGTAGAACTCGATCATGATGCCCAGGTGCTCTTCGCGGCCCTCGGAAAGCGGGCCGGTCTGGGACACGATGCGCTCTTTCGCAACGGTGGCCCAGATGTGCAGGAACTCGTTTATGGGGACGTTGAAGGCAACGGTGCGCAGCTGCTCGCGCGTGAACGGCAGGGAAGATTCAGCCGCTGCCAGCAAGTGACGCGTGTACAGGGCGGGGTCGCTGATGAAGTCGCGGATGTCCATGCCGCGCAGGCTTTCCTCCATCTGCGTGCGCACCACATCTTCCAGCAGCGCCTCGATAGAGGAATAGTGCGTGTAGAACGTCTTGCGGTCAACGTCTGCGCGCTTGGCCAGGGCGGTGATGGTGATCTTGCTGAAGTCGGTTTCCATCAGAAGCTCGGCAAACGCCTCGCGGATGGCATTGCGCGTACGCAGCACGCGGCGGTCGGTTTTCTTTGCCTTCATATCCGTCATAGATAATCCCCAATTCCCCTGCGTTTGGCGGCTAATGAACAATTCTGGGCTGCTTGGGTATTGAGCAAGCACCCCAACAAAATATAATCAACAAATGTAGATAAATCAACGTTTGAGATCGAACAGGGCCTGTGCAATGCGGTTAACGGTTATTGCCCAAGCCCAGCCCAAACGGCGACAAAGCAATACTGAGGGGAAGTAGGGGAAATGAAAGCGACCGACCACATCAAGCGTGCGGCGTACGACAAGGCAGTGGATTATCTTCTTGCCGATCCAGAGAACCACATCGTGAAGATCATGGACCTGTTGGACAAGGCTGCCCCGGCAGACCTGTTCGCCAGCCAGCGCGCGGCCTTCCGCGGCGCCATCGACGAGAAGAGCAACTGGTACCAGCTGCTGATGCACATCATGAACGACCTGAACCCAGAGGTGCGCGACAGCTTCATCAAAACGCTTATCGTCGACGGCAACCTTATGGCGTGGCCGGTTCAGGAAGCCAACCGCGATAAGTACGAGTGCAACATCCCCTGGGCCATCCTGCTGGATCCCACCAGCGCCTGCAACCTGCATTGCACCGGCTGCTGGGCGGGCGAGTACGGCAACAAGCTGAACCTGAGCCTAGAGGAAATCGACTCCATCATCTGCCAGGGTAAGGAGCTGGGCACGCATGTGTACATCTACACCGGCGGCGAGCCCCTGGTGCGCAAGCGCGACCTTATCAAGCTCTGCGAGATGCACCCCGATTGCGTGTTCCTTTCCTTCACCAACGGCACGCTCATCGACGAGGCGTTCTGCCAGGAAATGATCCGCGTGAAGAACTTCGTGCCCGCCATCAGCGCCGAAGGCTTCGAGGAAGCCACCGATGGCCGCCGCGGCGAAGGGGTGTACGCCAAGGTGCAGCAGGCTATGGAGCTGCTGAAGTCCCACGGCCTGCCCTTCGGCGTTTCCTGCTGCTACACCTCCGAGAACTGGGATTCCATCGCTTCCGAGGAGTACTTCGACTACCTTATCGACCAAGGCGCGCTGTTCGCCTGGATATTCTCGTACATGCCGGTTGGCGTGAACTCGCCCGCGAGCCTGATGGCCAACCCCGAGCAGCGTGAGCACCTGTACCGTTTCGTCCGCGAGATGCGCAAGACCAAGCCCCTGTTCACGCTCGACTTCCAGAACGACGGCGAGTTCGTGGGCGGCTGCATTGCCGGCGGGCGCCGCTACCTGCACATCAACGCGAAGGGCGATGTGGACCCGTGCGTGTTCGCCCATTACTCCAACGCCAACATCCGCGAGGTGTCGCTGCTCGATGCGCTGCGCTCGCCCCTGTTCATGGAGTACTACCGCGAGCAGCCGTTCGACGACAACCTGCTGCGCCCGTGCCCCATCTACGAGAACAGCGGCAAGCTCACCGAGATGGTGAACCGCGCCGGTGCCCATTCCACCGACCCCGAGGCGCCCGAGCCGGTAGAGGATCTGTGCGCGAAGACCAAGCCTGTGGCCGATGCCTGGAAGCCCGTTGCCGAGCGTATATGGGAAGACCAGTCGGAGCCTCTGTACGCCAAGCGCTGCGATGAGGCCCAGGGCATGGCCGAAACGGACATGACCAAGTTCGAGCGTTTGGGCCGCAAGCGCTGCCCCATGCCGCAGCAGAAGTAGGTTCGC
>CAVDWN010000132.1:0-4509 GCA_963612535.1 Sphaerochaetaceae bacterium | reverse complement strand
GCGAAATCGCTGGCAGTTAAATTTGTAACTCCGTTATTGCTTGCTACATTGAACAAATCTAAAAGGACTGCAACATCGCCCTTAGCCTCGTCAAGTGCTTCTTTGCAGAAAGCCTGTACAAACTGTGTCTGACGAGCTTGCCTGTCGAGAGATGAGTCCAACACCGAGGTGTCGCGCCATTGAATGTACTTCAGGGCATTGCTGCCGAAAAGGACGGTGCTTTGTCCTTTTACGATGTTCGTTCCGGGGATGGATTGCAAGGGAGTTAGAGATACTCCGCCAATGGCATCTGCAAGCTCGCCAATACTATCCATATTGAGGGATACATAGTTATTAATTGGCATCCCGTACAATACTCGCGAGGCGGCTGCAGAGGTGTACTGACTGCTGGTTTCGGCACCGTCTCCATAGGCAAAGGAAAGGCATAGCTGCATGGTGTCGATGCCGATAAAATCACTCCCCATGTATTCATCGACTTCAACCATAGAATCGCGGGGGATGGCGATAGCGGTTGCTTTGCCTGTTTCCAAGTTGGCAGCCAGCACCATAACCGCATCTGCCTGGCCGACGCTTTTGCCAGCTACGACCTGCTCGGTTCGACGGTCATACCCAATAACGCAAATCGAGGCCATGTTTTCGTTCAGGCGGTACAGCTTGCCGTTGTACTCAACGGTTTTACCCTCGTCGTAAGTTACGCCTTCGCTTTGTGCGCTGACCAAAGTGTTTGCGTCCTTGATAGATTGCTCTCCAATTTTAAGAAGAGCGACAATCGTGCCAACGGCGATAAGGATCAGTACCACAATTACCGTAACAACGAGTAAGAAGCCTCTAAGCCCTTTTCTCTTTTTGGCGTGATGGCGTTTTTTCTTTTTACGGATAAGTGTTTCCGGCGCCGTGGCATCTGCGTAAGAGGAACCGAAATCGGTTTGCTGCAATCCGTCTGAGTTGCTTTTGGTCGGGCTTGCCGATGTGCGGTCATACTGCATTTCGTCGGACTCATTATTAGTAAGTTTGCTGGTCATTCACGAATTCTCCTGTTACCAAGTATCTTCTAATCAGGCGGTTGGCATCGCCGGTGCAGGTGCTCAGTTGGACAATCTTGTCAGATCCTGCAGTAAGCTGCGCGCCTTCGCGCACGTTCACCACTAGCGAATTGGGGTTTAGCACCGAATCGAAGTACTGCTGGGTTACTTTTGCGTCAGTGAAATTAAAAGAATTCAGGATATGGCGATTGTCGTACTGATAGGCTGCAATCACCTTGTAGGTGTAGATGTGCCCATCGGTGTAGATGTACATATCCTGATGGGAATCGAAGAACTCCTTGTTCTCGAAGTAATGCAAGGTGGCGAACATCCCGCCCGAATTCATGTTGTGTCCGTACAGAACGGTTACCGGGTCGGAGAAGTCAGTGCTGTTGGCCATCTGGGAATAGATGGAGCCTGCCTCCGAGTAATTGCCGTCTTTGTCGTGGTTCAGATAGAACGAATCATCGGTAGGGCTTTGCAGCACAGGGTAGTTCACGTTGGTATCCGGGATGTAGATCCACGCGTAGATGTCGGGGTTCTCCAGCCGAAGGCTGGCGAAGTCGATGGGGTTTTCCACTCTGGAATCGGTTTGTTCGGTGGGTACAGAGGGTGCTTCACCTGCGCCTTCGTCGGCGGCCTTCTGGGTGTTCCACCATTGCCAAGCCAAATAGGTGGCACCGGCCAAGGCAAGGGCAACAAGCACGGCAAATACGATCTTCAACGCCGTATTCTGTTTTTGCTTTGCGGTTGGTGAGGCATCGTTGGTCTTAAAGGTTTGCCCAGCCTGCTGTTTGTCTTCTTTGTTTTTCATATATCTCTAAAATCAAAGATGGGCGCTAGGGGCGCCCATGGATTCGTCGCTTAGATGCGCGTACTTTTGTGGCGCGGCGATTTGTTCCCGCCTACTGGTCTATAAGTGCCTGTAGGGAATTCATCGACTGGGCTGTGCGCGCCCCTGCGCTCTGTGTTTTGCCATGCTTCGGATTGACGCCCGATTGCACGACTGCTTGCGCGTACGGCCCGCTGTGGCTCTATGCCAGCGCCTTTTGCCCATTGCGTGATATCGTCTGCGGCGATATCACGTGCATCGGCGCTTCCCTCGAAGGTAGGTTCATTCTTGTCGCGTTTTGAAACGCGTTTGCCCTCTTCGTTGTAGTACGCATAGTAGTAATCGTACCGCGCTTCTTTCTGGGAAAAAGTCATAACAGTTCCCAGGATACGCGCATTCGCGGCCTCTAGTTGTTGTACGCCTGAAACAATGTCATCACGCTTTTCGCCTCGTTCGCGGATGCAGTAGATGGCGCCATCGACCAAATTGGAAATGATTGCGGCATCCACGAATACACCTACAGGCGGCGTGTCAAAAACTACGTAATCGAACATGTCGCGAACCTGATCGACTAATGCGGCAAAGCGTTTTGTGGAAAGTAGATCAGGAGGGCTTGGGATATTTGGCTCGCAATCCAGGAAAGAAAGCCCCTGGATATTTGTGCTGGTTATGGCTTTTTCAAGTGGGGCAGTGCCCGCCAGTATGGAATACAGGCCGTATTCTGGGTGGAGATCTAGCAGATTGCCAATACAGCGACGACGCAGATCGGTATCCACCAATAGCACGGTTTTCCCCGATTCAGCTATTGCGCAAGCAAGGTTGGAGCACACCACGGTTTTTCCCTCATCGGGAGCTGTGGATGTTACGGCAATGGTTTTAACTCGTTCGTCGATGGAGTTAAAGCGAATATTGGCCAAAAGGGTACGCGAAGCATTATTGAGCGCAGGAATTTGGAATTGGCCCGAAAGCTTACGGTTTTTCTTTCCCATGTCAGTTCCCCTTCTGGTTCACTTCGGGCATGCGCGAGAGCACGGGCAGCCCCAGCAGCTCTTCGGCTTCTTCGCCGGATTTTACGGAATTGTTCAGCATATCCAAAAGGAGGATAAGTGCTATTGCGGCAAACACTCCAGCAAGGAGGGCAACCAAAGTATACATGGGACGGTTGGGACCAGAGGGGGCGTCGGGTGCGGTAGCGCGGTCGATGATGTTGACGGCATCCAGCTTCATGTTCTCAACTGCAGCTTCGGCGGTACGGTCAGCCAGCTCGTTGGCTACGCGAGCTGTGGCATCGGGGTTTTTGCCGGTAACCGTGAGAACGATTATGCGTGTGTTGGAGTCAGACGAGACATCGACCGTGAAACCGCTTAGGTCACGCATGCCCAATGCTTCCGCAGCGGAGTTCGTTATGGTTGATGTTTCGGCAATCTTTGCCAGGTCGTTAGCCAGTTGCTTTGAAGTGCTGAAATCAGGGCTGGTGGTTTCCTGCTGATCGCTATCGGTGGTTACTTTTTGATTGAGTACATACAGTGTGACGCTCGCAGTGTATGTATTGGCCATAAAGCACCAGCAGTAAGCCGCGGTTGCTCCGGCGAATAGCAGGGGGAGTATTACGAGCAGATACCATTTTTTTCGGAGGAGCTCTAGAAGTTCTAGAAGGGTCATTTAAGATTCTCCTTGAGGATGCGAGTAAAGGGGAAAAGACAGATCTATCCCCTGCAAGGAGGGAGCAGATGCCCTTTTCGCAGGGGATAGATCTTGCTTAGCAACGATTATTCGGTCTGGCAGCCACTACTTGATTGCCTTTTTGCGAAGGATGATGCCTACGCCAGCTGCAGCAACAGTGCAAGCAGCGGTTGCGCCGGCAACGCCAGAAAGATCAACGTCGGTCTGGGGAGACGTTGCGCTTCCATCGGTGCTTGCGTTGGCTCCTCCAGTTACGGTGTCGGTATCAACCACGATGGTTGCCCAGCCAAGTCCTTCGGCGGTGATGGTTACCGTGCCGTTGGAGACCTTGGCGGTTTTGACTTCAGTGGTGCCGTCCTTGTACTTGATAAGGACGGTTACAGTTGCACCGTTGTACTGGCTAAGGCCGCCGAAGGTGAAGGTGTAAGGGCTGGCGGTGGAGTCTTCGGGTTCGTCGTACATCTCGAAGTTGCCTACGACCAGCATGGAGGAGGACAGGTTATAGTCGAATGCCATGAAATTGACAGGGCGCACCACAAGTCGGTAGTTGGAGCTAAGGGCCTTGCCGGACACAACAAGGCTGGTGCCCTGATCGGAATAAGCGGTGTTGGACGTTGCCTTCGAAGGGCTGTCAGCTGCCCAAGCAAGAACAGGCATTGCGGCAACCAGGGCAAAGGTGCAAATCAGTGCTGCGATTTTCTTTTTCATCCGTGCTTCTCCCCTTTGTTGATATTTATTGTTGTGATTTTACCACTTATAATCTTGCGGATTGTGAAGGTCGAATTTTTATCTGGCCAGATGTATTCCCCTCCGGAGCTATTTCTGAACAAAAGCGCCCATCTTGCCTGTGTCAGCAATGGCTGGCGGCAATATGGGCGCTTCCACATTCGGTTGATGCGTACTGTATATATCGGGGGGGGGTGGCGCTTCTATACCAAGAACTTGTATACCGCCTGGGTGTAGGCTACCGGG
>CAVDWN010000131.1:0-4578 GCA_963612535.1 Sphaerochaetaceae bacterium | reverse complement strand
AGGGCGGATCGGCCCCCGGCAGCACGTCCAACGCCTTCAAGAACAAGGCCGACGATGTTACCCCAATTATGGGGTCGTCCAGCAAGACGGTAGACCAGATGGTTGCTTGCTACGAGAAGACGGGCCACAAGTACCCGGCTTCCACCTACTCGTCTAAGGGGGCGCCAACGCTGAGGGATTTCTGTCAAACCGTCTATGAAGAGGCGAAAGCAGAAGGTGTGCGTGCAGAGGTTCTGTTCGCACAAGCCATGTGGGAAACCGGCTGGTTGCAATTTGGCGGGGACGTGAAGGCTTCCCAGTGCAACTTTGGTGGCTTAGGTGCAACGGGCGGCGGTGCGCAGGGCGCAACGTTCGCCAATGTGAGAACAGGACTCCGAGCCCAAGTTCAGCACCTGAAGGCATATGCTTCAACGGCCTCGCTTAAAAACACATGCGTCGATCCGCGTTTCAGCTATGTAACGCGTGGATGTGCCCCCAACCTTGAAGACTTGAACGGAAAATGGGCTGTGCCGGGCAATAACTACGGGCAGAACATTCGGGCGATTATCAACCGGATGTAGGGCATAAATGCCCGCTTAAGGAACAGGGTGCTTTTTTGGCACCCTGTTCCTTTTCTGTATAGCTCATCAGCGGTATTCTTATTCGCGAAAGAATGAAAGGGGTAATTATGAGGGCTCATTCGACGGCGAAAGGGATCGCGTTCGTTTCCCTTCTTTGTTTCGCTCTTACGCTCGGGTCGGTCTCCCTTGCTTACGGCGAAGAGGCCAATACACCCGATGACCTTAAGTCTCAGGGCTCATCTGTGGCCGCAGCGGTGGCTAAGACAGACCCATTGGAGGTTGTAGTTGCAGGGCAGGAAGCGTCTGACCAGAAGGGTCTTTCAGCCGATGCTGAATCTGGCTCCAAATCGAATGACGCTTCGGGTTCTACGGGTTCTACCTCGACGGTGAAGCCTTCTGATTCATCGAACAATTCTTCGACTCCATCGAATTCCGCGGATTCTAAAACTGGCTCTACTGCGAATGCCGTTTCAGGCAGCAAGTCGTCAGCCGCTAAGCCAGCGAGCACGTCTACCTCAAAGGCTTCGGATGAATCCAAGGACGAAAAGAAGGATGCCAGCCTAAGCGGCACGGCTCATGTCCAGGACAAGGGCACTGTTTCTTCTTCTGCGAAGGCGGGGGAAAAGCTGTCGTTGGGCACTACTGGCCAAAGTAAAAGGCTCGAGGGCGTTTCGGTAAAGATGAGCGGTGTTTCGGGGGATATCAGTTACGCTGCACATGTTCAGAATATCGGCTGGCAGAGCGTAAAGAAGAATGGTTCGTTTGCGGGCACTACCGGCAAATCCCTTCAGATGGAAGCGGTGTGGATAAAAACGACCGCCCAAGGGTATAACGTTTGGTATCGCGTCCATGTGGCGGACAACGGTTGGCTGGGTTGGGCCAAGAACGGAGAAAAGGCGGGCTCTGAGGGTCTTACCAAGCGGATGGAAGCTATGGAAATCATAGTGCTTCCTGAAGGGGAGACCCCCAGCGGGTACAACTCTTCAGTTGCCGCTTTCCTTCAGAAGATGATTACCTACACAGCCCATGTCCAAAATATTGGGGACATGAGCGGCTATAAGCTTTCGTTGGGCAGTACAGTGACCATTGGCACTACTGGCCAGGCAAAGCAGCTGGAGGGCTTCTCGGTTAAGCTCAATGGAGTAACGGGCGGCATCACCTACAAGGCCCATGTCGAGAACATAGGCTGGCAGTCCTCAAAGGCAAACGGCGCATTTGCCGGCACCAAGGGACAGTCGAAGCAGGTAGAGGCTGCGCAGATCAGCCTGACCGGCGAATTGGCAAACTCCTATGACGTTTTTTATCGTGCCCACGTTGCGAACATCGGTTGGATGGACTGGGCGAAGAATGGCTCTTCGGTAGGCACCGTTGGTTTCAACGTGCCTGTTGAAGCGTTGCAGTTCGTCATCGTGAAGAAGGGCGGCTCTAGCGCTAAGTCGACCAACGGCATCAACTTCATCGATTCATCGAAGCTGCCAAGCATGACGTACGAGAGCATATCCCATAATCAAAACTGGAAAACGGTCAAGACGGGCGCTGTGGCTGGAACCACTGGGGAGAGCAGGAACCTTACCGGGCTTAGCATGAAAGCGAATTCTGGAAATGCCATTTCGGGCGGCATCAAGTATCTTGTCCATTTTGCGAACAGCGGTTGGACTTCGTGGTGTTCGAACGGGCAACGCGATACCAGCTCTTGGAACCCTGTTCAGGCATTCAAGGTCGCTCTGACGGGCAACCTTGCAAAGTACTTCGATGTGTATTATCGCAGCCATGTTGCCAATTATGGCTGGATGGGCTGGGCCTGCAACGGTGGCGCGTCTGGCACCACGGGCCTGAATATGAATGCAGAGGCGTATCAGGTTAAGCTCGTGGTTAAAGGGGCGGCAGCACCTGGCTCTACCAGTAAGTCGTATTCCGATTCGAACGGATTCTTGGGCATGCCTACCGACCAGCAGGCAATGCGGAACCGAATCATGAGCTACGGAAGCGGAACGGGTTACCTTATTGCGGTAGACCGCAGCACCCATAAGGTAGGTGTTTTCAGTGGCTCTGCCGGCAACTGGAACCTTAAGTATTACTGGAGCTGCGTGACGGGTGCACCCAGCAGCCCAACCATTACGGGAACCTATCGCACCACGGGCTATAAGCGCGATTCCCTGGATACGGATAGCCGCGCAATTTATTGTACTCAGATAACCGGCGGCTATTTCTTCCACAGCGTGCTGGCCTCTGAAAGCGAGCTTGGTCAGAGTCTTTCGCATGGTTGCATCCGGATGGCATGGAGCAGTGCTCGTTGGATTCATGACAATATTTGGGGCGGCACTACAGTAACGATCTACAACTAGCCTCAAGCCAAATAGGAAGAGCGCGGCCGGGAAAGGTTTCCCGGCCGCGCTTTGTTGATGCGGCTATTTTACCTTCGGGCCGTAAGAGCGGCCGAGCGTCCGTTTGAATACCTGGGTATCCTGTGCAGCATGGTTCGTTGTCTTGGAATCCTTATACAATGATTTGATGTTGCTTTTCTTACCATAGATAAGCCGAACCGCACAGTAACGTTAGGATCTGCTTTCATGCCCAATTTGCTATCAAGCGCAAATGCCAGACGAAACTGGTTCACTGTAACATCTCTTGTGTCTAGGGATTTCAAGCTCAAGTACCGCCGCAGTGCCCTTGGTGTGCTTTGGTCGGTGCTGAATCCGCTGCTTATGATGATTGTGCTCTCCGTCGTGTTCAGCACGTTCTTCAAATTCAGTATCGAGAACTATCCGCTGTACGTGATTTTGGGCAACGTGATGTTTGCGCTCATGGCCGATTCCACCTCAGGCGCTATGACTTCGATCATTGAATCGTCTTCCCTTATCAAGAAAATCCGTATCGAGAAGCTGATCTTCCCTGTTGAAAAGGTTGTATTCCAGCTTGTCAATTTCTGTATTTCCTTGATAGCGGTTGCCGCAGTAATGATATTTTTCCGGGTCATGCCAACCCCTAGTTTGTTAGCGTTGCCTCTGCTGCTTGTGTATGTTGTGCTTTTCAGCACTGGAATCGGCTTGGCTCTTGCTGCGTTAAGCGTTTTCTTTCGTGATATCTGTCATTTATGGAGCGTTGTAATAACCGCATGGACCTATGCGACCCCGTTGTTCTATCCAGTAGAAATATTGCCAGATTGGGCGGCTTCTATCATGCAATACAACCCGATGTATCACTACGTCGGTTATTTCCGTGATCTGATCCTTGGTGGCACAGTGCCTGGCTTGCAGGAGAACTTGTTGTGCCTGGGCATGGCAGTGGTTGCTTTTGCGATTGGCCTGCTCATTTTCAAGAAGACCGAAAAGAAATTCATTCTGTACGTTTAAGGAACGAACATGCCCGAAAACGTGAATACCAGTGTGCTGGAAATAGAGTCTGAGCTTGCAGACGATTCGTCAAAGAAAACCATGGTTAAGGTGGACCATGTGTCGATGATTTTCAACATGGCCAGTGAACAGCTGAACAGCATAAAGGAATATGTGATTGCTGCTGCCAAGCGCGAACTACGGTTTAAAGAGTTCCGCGCGCTCGACGATGTTTCCTTCGAAGTGAAACAGGGAGATGTCTTCGGTATTTTAGGTACCAATGGCTCGGGAAAGTCTACCGTTTTGAAGATAATCGCCGGCGTGCTGGAGCCTTCTAAGGGTACCTGTACGGTGAACGGAAACATTGCACCGCTTATTGAGTTGGGCGCCGGCTTCGACATGGAGCTCACCGCGCGTGAGAACATCTACCTTAACGGTGCACTGCTTGGGTATTCTAAACAGTTCATCGAGGAGAATTTCGACGACATCGTGGAGTTCGCCGAGGTGGAAAAGTTCCTGGACATGCCCATGAAGAACTACTCTTCCGGCATGGTGGCGCGCATCGCCTTCGCCATTGCCACGGTTATCGTGCCCGAGATCCTTATCGTGGACGAAGTGCTTTCCGTGGGCGACTTCATGTTCCAGAAGAAGTGCGAAGACCGCATAACGAAGCTGATCAAAGAGCA
>CAVDWN010000130.1:0-4581 GCA_963612535.1 Sphaerochaetaceae bacterium | reverse complement strand
GCATTCCGGCGGGTACAGCGCCAGGCGTATGTTGATGCACACCCTGCCCGTAGCCGGCTGGCAGCTTCCCCACCGGCTTCTCATGTTCCGATACGCCAGTGTCTTAACTTCCACCCCGAGGATCTGCTCCCATTCGGCCACCAGGGGCGGCACACAGGCCTTCACCACCGCACGCCACTGCTCCACTTCCGCAGCGCTGGCATGCTCTGCCATCGCAGCAGGTGAATCGGCATATTCAGCCTTCTGCTTCCTTATCCAGCCCGATTTTCGCGAAACAAAGGAATGCAAGGTTTCCTTAGGTGTGCCGAAAGGCGCCGATAGTGTCACAACGCCCGTGGGCTTCACGTGCAGGCGGATGCTCTTCATCCGCTTCAGCGTTACCTGAACATCGATGCCATCCACCTGCATGCTGAACGATTGGCTGCCCGCCACGGAAACCCAGCCTTCCTATCGGTACTTCTCTACCGACATGCAGCGCATGGCGTTCAGGATGGCAAGGATGGCAACGCCCACATCGGCGAACACGGCAAGCCACATGGTGGCAATACCCACCGCAGCCAAGATGAGCACCGCGAACTTCACGCCCAAGGCGAAGATGATGTTCTGCCAAACGATGCGCATGGTCTTGCGGGCGATATGGATAGCGGAAGCGATCTTCGAGGGTTTGTCGTCCATCAGCACGATGTCGGCCGCCTCGATGGCGGCGTCGGAGCCCATGGCGCCCATGGCGATGCCGATATCGGCGCGGGTAAGCACCGGGGCGTCGTTGATGCCATCGCCCACGAAGGCCAGCTTGCCCTTTTCGCCCGTCTGCCCCAGAAGGCGCTCCACCTGGTTCACCTTGTCTTCGGGAAGCAGCTGCCCATGGAATTCGTCGATGCCCAGCTTCTGCGCAACCGCCTGGGCAACTTCTGTGCGGTCGCCCGTGAGCATGACCGTCTTCCGCACCCCTGCCGCATGCAGGTCGGCGATGCACTTCGCCGCATCTTCCTTCACCACGTCGGCGATGATGATATGGCCGGCGTACTTGCCGTCCAGCGATACGTGCAGGATGGTGCCGGTAAGCTCGCAGTCGTGGTAGGCAATGCCCTGCTCGCGCATGAGCTTGTCGTTGCCCACCAGCACCACATGCTGGTCTACCACGGCGCGCACGCCATGGCCGCCCTGCTCGGAGACCTCGGCGATGCGGTTGCGGTCTATCTGGCCGGAAAACGCCTCTTTGATGGAAAGGGCTATGGGATGGTCGGAATACGCCTCGGCATGGGCGGCAATGGACAGGATGAGCTCCGGGTCTACCTCGGCGGCGGCTTCAGGATGCACCGCCACCACGTTGAACGTGCCATTGGTAAGGGTGCCCGTCTTGTCGAACACCACCGTATCGGCCTTCGCCAGCACTTCAAGGTAGTTGCTGCCCTTCACCAAGATGCCCAAGCGCGATGCCCCGCCGATGCCGCCGAAGAACGAAAGGGGCACGCTTATGACCAGCGCACACGGGCAGGAAACCACCAGGAAGGTAAGGCCGCGCTCTACCCAATCGGCCCAGCTCTGCCCCAGCAGAAGCGGAGGCAGAACAGCCAGCAGCAGGGCACCGATGGTTACCACCGGCGTGTAATAGCGGGCGAAGCGCGTGATGAAGTTCTCGGTTTGGGCCTTCTTCTCGCTGGCGTTTTCCACCAGCTCCAAGATGCGCGAAACGGTGGACTGCTCGAAAGGCTTCGTCACCTTCACGGTAAGCAGGCCGGTCATGTTCACGCAACCGGAGATGACCTCGGCCCCCTCCTCGACGTGGCGCGGAACCGATTCGCCGGTAAGCGCCGCCGTGTCAAGCTGGCTGGAACCCGACACAACGATGCCATCGAGCGGCACGCGCTCGCCGGGCTTCACCACGATCTGGTCGCCTTCGGCGATCTCGTACGGGTCGACCTTCACCAGCTCGCCGTCGCGCATGACGTTGGCGTAGTCGGGCGCGATGTCCATCATGTCGGCGATGCTCTGGCGCGACTTGCCCACCGCATAGCCCTGGAACAGCTCGCCCACCTGGTAGAACAGCATAACCGCTGCGCCTTCTGCCATATGCGGGTCGGATTCCGGGAACAGCACCAGGGCGAAGGCGCCCACGGTGGCGATGGTCATAAGGAAGTTCTCGTCGAACACCTGGCCATTGCCGATGTTGCGCGCCGCCTTCAGCAGCACGTCGTAGCCGGCGATGAGGTACGGCACCAGGAACAGGACGAATTCCAGGTACACCGCATTCGTTTCGCCGCCAACATAGCTGGCAAGCGGCACTAATTTGGTTACCGCAAAAACCAATGCGAACAGCACCAGCGCAACAACGATACGGTTGCGCGTGCGTTTCTGCTTCTTGTTCATGGAGAGCCCTTTCGTAGCGTAAGCGGGTGCATCCGGTTCTTGAAAGGGTTTGGATGCCCCGCGTTCGTTTTTTACCGAAAGGCCAAGCGGCAGCACCGGCCTTTCCGGAATGGCGCGTTAGCGGGAAAGCTAGCGCAGGATAACCATATCCGGCTCGATCTTCTTGCAGATCTTTTCCGCCTCGTCCATGATGGCGTCGAGCTTTTCCGGATCGGCGTCGATTACCAGCTTCTGCGTCATGAAACTCATCGATGCCGTGTTCACGCCGTCGATCTTCTTGATGGCGTCTTCCATCTTGGCGGCGCAGTTGGCGCAATCCAGATCCTGAAGCTTGAATACCTTGCGCATGGGAAATCCTTCCAATCGTTTCGCATCGAGCAAGCCCCGATGCGCCTTTTCCTTATTCGGCGTTGCGGGACAGGCGGCCCGCCTTTCACTCCGAAGGCAACCGTCCCGGCGTCGCCGGTCGCCCCGCTATTCGCAGATATGCGTCATGCCCTGGGCCAGCATGGTGTGAACGTGCCCATCGGAAAGCGAGTAGATAACGTTCTTGCCATCGCGCTTGGCGCGCACCAGGCGCGATTGCTTCAGCGTGCGCAGCTGATGGGAAACCGCGCTTTGGGTGGCGCCGATGGCCTCGGCCAAGTCGGCCACGCAGAGCTCCTGCGCCATAAGGGCGTACAGGATCTTGATGCGGGTGGTGTCGCCGAACACCTTGAACAAGTCGGCCAAGTCGTAGAGCAGTTCCTCGTCGGGCATCTCCGCACTATCGTCGACCAAGGTATCGGCCGAACAGCCGCAAGGGCAATCCCCCTCCCCTTCGGCAGGAGGCATCGTAGCCGAAGGCGCGCCAAGCAGCGTGCCCTGTTTAGTGGTCTTGTCACGTTCGTTGGCCATGCGAAAACCTTTCTTCATATGAACAACTGTTCATAAGTATACGGATAAAAAGAGAGCCGTCAACCGAGCTTGCCGTGTGGTTTCTGAGTCCGGAACAGTTATCGGGGCCTAGAAACCAAGCGTCGATTGCGGCCCTGTAGAAGACGGATGGATCGCCGCTCTAATTGCCGCGCTTCACCTTGCGGGCAATGCGATCGGCCACGGAAAGCTCTTCGCGCCTGTCGCCGCCCCAGAAGGAAATGGACACCATACCCGCGCCAACATGGCTGCCGATGGTTGCGCCGATGTCGTGCTTGATCACCGTAAGCGTCTCGTTCTGCTTCACAAGCAGATCTACCAAACGGTCGGCATCTTTGCCGCAATCGGCATTGCCCACCAGCACTACCCTGCCGTCTTCGGCATGGTCCTTCTCGAAGCAGGCAGCCAACTGCTTCAAGCCCTTCTTGCGGCCATGGGCCGCGCCGGCCAGGGCAAGCTTGCCGTTGGTGTCGAAGTTGAGCAGCGGCTTCAAGTCGAGTTTAGAGCCGGCGAACGCCACCGAGGCAGGAATACGGCCACCGCGATGCAAGGCGTCCAGGTCGTCCACCATGAACAGGGTATGCACGAAATAGCGCGCCTCTTCGGCCCAGGCAACCATTTCCTGGGCCGTCAAGCCCAGCTCGCGCTGACGCAGCGCCTCGAGCACCAGCAGGCCTTCGGGCGTAGAGCCCACCAACAGGTCCACGATGAAGATGGGGGCATCGGGGTTTTCCGCCTTCAGCTGGCTCCAGATGGCATAGGCCGTGCTGTAGTTGCTGGAAATGCCGCTGGAAAAGCACAGGTACACCGTAGGGACGCCCGATTCGATTGCCTTTCGGAAGGCAGCCTCGGTTTCCGCCGGCGCAACCTGGGAAGTGCTGGGCGTGGCGCCTTGGCGGATGCGGTCGTAGAACTCCTTGGGGCTGCAGGACTGGTAGAAATCGTCTTTGTACGTTTCGCCTTCGATGATGTAGTTGAAGTCGATAAGCTCGATTCCGGGCTGTTGCACGATATCGAGCGGCAGGTCGCAACAGGAATCGATGATGAGGTTGCATTGGGCGGGCATGAAGCGCTCCCCTTTCCGCGGGCGCAATGCCCGGTTGACAGCTTGTTTTCGAAGCACATTCTACTGCATGGGTGAACTATTGGGTGCAGCGCGCCGAAGAGGCCGGCGTGAGCCCCATCGAAACCGTTATCGCTAAAGATTACCCCGAAGGCGAAGCAGCCGAGGCCTGCAAGCAGCTGGGCGAAGCCCTTGTCGGCTAAATTACGCAACGTTCCTTAATAAGGCCCGTA
>CAVDWN010000129.1:0-4596 GCA_963612535.1 Sphaerochaetaceae bacterium | reverse complement strand
GAATCGGTAATTCTTTTTAGCTGGTTTATTATTTAGCGGCTAAACTATTGAGCACATTAAATGTGTTCTAAGGAGTCGAATTGCCGCAAGCATCAGCAGGGCAGGCGGGCAGTGCCGCCGGCCGCCAGCGCGAGCAGTTGAAGAACCAGCTTGTTGCCACGGCGCGCCGTTTCAAGCACCGCCGCCCATTGCCGCCTTCGAGCATCGCCGATCTTTCGGAGACCGAGGTGTTCGCGCTCATCGTTATCTGCCACGCCTGCGACCATAGCCCCGAGGTGCGCCCCTCGCAGATCGCCAAAAGGTTCAACGCTTCCCCCAGCTCGGTTTCGCAGCTGTTGAAGTCGCTGGAGGAAAAGGGCTTCATCGAGCGCACGCGCTGCAAGAGCGATTCGCGTGCGGTGGTGGTGGACATCACCGAGCAGGGCAAGGTGGTGTCGGAGGAAATGCGCGCCCAGCGCTCCCGCTTCTTCGACGGCATGTTCGATGCGGTGGGCGAGGAAGAGATTGCCCGCTTCATCGCAACGCTTTCGAAGATCTGCGACTACATCGATTCCTCGGGCGATTTCGAGGAATGCGAGCTTGCGCCTGCTCCCTTCCAGGGAAAAGAGGTGGGCTAGGCTATGCGCATCATCCAGTACCTCAAACAGTCGAAGCTGGCGGTTCTGCTTATCGTGCTGCTCCTGGTGGTTCAGGCGTTCGCCGATCTGTCGCTGCCGCGCTACACTTCCGACCTGGTAGATGTGGGCATCCAGCAGGGTGGCGTGCAGGATGCCTCTCCCTCGCAGATGCGGGCGGAAACGTTCGGCTACGTGTGCATGCTTGCCTCGGAATCCGACGAGCAGCTGATACGGGCCTCGTACACCGAAAACGAGGACGGCACGTACTGCCTTACCGAAGCGGGCGAAGCCAATCGCGAAGAGCTTGATTCGGCCGTTGCCCTGCCGCTGGTCATCGTCTCGTTCTCCGACCAGATTGCCCAATCCGCGCAAGCCGACGCGGGCTCGCAAGGGTTCGATATCGGCGCCCTCTACGCGGCGTACCAGGCGGGCCAGGTGTCCAAACCGCAGGTAGAGCAGATGGTTTCGCAGGCAAAGGAATCGTTTGGCGCCATCAGCGATTCCCTGGTGGAACAGCAGGCCATCAGCGCGGTGAAGGCTGAATACGAGCAGCTGGGCATGGACATGGGCGCTATCCAGCTGGGTTACCTGGTTACCGTGGGCGCCAAGATGCTGGGCGTTACCGCGTTGATGGTAGTGGTCTCGGTGCTGGTGGGACTCATCGCCTCGCGCACCGCTGCAGGCATCGCCGCGAAGCTTCGCGAGCGCCTGTTTGCCCGGGTTGTCTCGTTTTCCGATGCCGAAGTGCAATCCTTTTCGGCGGCGTCGCTCATCACGCGCGGCACCAACGACATAACCCAGATACAAACCGTTCTGGTAATGCTGCTGCGCATGGTGCTGTACTCGCCCATCTTGGCGATAGGCGGCATCATCATGGTGTCGCAGACCAACGCCTCCATGAGCTGGGTAATCGTGCTTGCCGTGGTGGTGATCGCCATCGTTATCTGCATCCTTATGGCGTTTGCCCTGCCGAAGTTCAAGATGATGCAGAAGCTCATCGACCGGGTGAACCTGGTTTCGCGCGAGATGCTCTCGGGCTTGCAGGTGGTGCGTGCCTTCGGCCGCCAGGATTACGAGGAGCAGCGCTTCGACGAGGCAAGCCGTGCCCTGTACAAGACGCAGCTGTTCACCAACCGCACCATGACGTTCATGATGCCGGCCATGATGCTGGTGATGAACGCCACCTCGGTGCTCATTGTGTGGGTGGGCGGCCATTCCATCGACGCCGGCACCATGCAGACGGGCGACATGATCGCCTTCATCACATACGCCATGGTTATCGTGATGTCGTTTTTGATGATCGGCATGATCTCCATCATGCTCCCGCGTGCCGATGTGGCCGCGCAGCGCGTGAACGAGGTGCTGGGAACGGAAAGCTCCATCAAAGACCCGGCGAAATCGCAGATTGCCCGCATCGACGCCGGCTCAGCTGGGCTGCCGGTGCAGTTCGACCGAGTGACGTTTGCCTACAACCAGGGCAGCGAGCCGGTGCTGCGCAGCATCAGCTTCACGGCGCCGCCGGGCAAGACCACTGCCATCATCGGCGCCACCGGTTCGGGCAAAACCACCATGCTCAAGCTCATCGAGCGGTTCTACGATGCAACCCAAGGCACGGTTTCGGTGGGCGGCGTGGACGTGCGGGAGCTTTCCCAGCATGACCTGCGCAGCCTGATAGGTTACGTTCCGCAGAAGGCGTTCCTGTTCTCGGGCACCATCCAGGAAACCATTTCCTACGGCGCGAAGGGCGCGGGTGAAGACGAGCTTCGCCACGCGGCCGACATCGCCCAGGCAACCGAGTTCATCGAATCGAAGGAAGAGGGCTTTGCCTCGCAGCTTTCCCAGGGCGGCACCAACGTTTCGGGCGGGCAGCGCCAGCGCCTGTCCATCGCGCGTGCCCTGGCAACCGATGCCCCCGTTCTGCTGTTCGACGACAGCTTCTCGGCGCTCGATTACGCAACCGATGCGCGCTTGCGGGCGGCTTTGGCCACCGAAGCTGCGGGCAAAACGGTGATCGTGGTTGCCCAGCGCATCTCCACCGTGCTTACCGCCGACCAGATCCTGGTGCTCGACGAAGGGCAGCTGGTGGGTTGCGGCACCCACGCCGAGCTTATGGAGAGCTGCCGAACCTATCGCGAGATCGCCGAATCGCAGCTATCGGAAGAGGAACTGGAAGGGGGTGTTGCCCGATGAGCGCAGACCAGAAGAACGAAGGCGGCGTGATCCGCGCGCCTCAGCAGCGTCGCCGCGGCCCCGGCGGCCCCATGGGTGCCAGCTTGGGTGGCGAAAAGGCCCACGACTTCAAGGGAACCATGGGCAAGCTCTTCCATTTCATGGGCCGCTATAAGGTTGCCCTTGTGGTGGTTGTCGTTTTCGCCTTGGGATCCACGGTGTTCAACATCATCGGCCCGAAGGTGCTCTCCACCGCCACCACCGAGCTGTTCAACGGCATCACCGCCAAGATCGCCGGCACCGGCGGCATAGACTTCGATGCAGTGGGCATGATCCTTGTTGCCACATTGGCGCTGTACGGCGTATCGGCCGCGTGCTCGTTTGCCCAAGGCTGGATCATGACGCGCGTGGTGCAGGGCACGTGCTTCGAGCTGCGCCGCCGCATCGCCGCCAAGATCGACGCGCTGCCGGTGGGCTACTTCGAGAAAACCAGCACGGGCGATGTGCTTTCGCGCATCACCAACGACGTGGATACGCTGGGCATGAACCTGAACACCAGCGTGACCCAGCTGATAACCGGCGTTGCCACGGTGCTGGGCGTTATCGTGATGATGCTTTCCATCAGCCCGCTTATGACGTTGGTGGCGCTGGTCGTCATCCCGCTTTCGCTGTTCGTGGTATCCATCGTGGTGAAGCGCAGCCAGAAGTACTTCCGCGTGCAGCAGAACCGCCTGGGCGTGATAAACGGCCAGGTAGAGGAAACCTTCTCGGGGCATGCGGTGGTGCGCGCCTTCGGCAAGGAAGACGAGGTGGTGGAAAGGTTCCGCCGCACCAACGAAGAGCTGCGCGAGTCGGCATGGAAATCCCAGTTCCTTTCCGGCCTGCTCATGCCCATCATGACGTTCGTGAGCAACCTGGGCTACGTGGTTGTGGGCGTGCTCGGTGCGCTGTTCGCCATCCAGGGGCGCATCACGGTGGGCGACATCCAGGCGTTCATCCAGTACATGAAGAACTTCACCCAGCCGCTGACGCAGCTTGCCCAGATCTCCAACGTTCTGCAGCAGATGGCCGCAGCCGCCGAGCGCGTGTTCGAGTTCCTGGATGCCCCCGAGGAAGAAGACGAGCCGGCGCGCATCACCGCGGCCCAGGTGGATGGCGGTGTGGAGTTCGACAAGGTGTGCTTCAGCTACGAACCGGGCAAGCCGGTGATCACCGATTTCTCTGCGAAGGTGAGCCCGGGGCAGACGGTGGCCATCGTGGGCCCCACCGGCGCCGGCAAAACCACCATGGTGAAGCTGCTCATGCGCTTCTACGACGTGGATTCCGGCGCCATCCGCATCGGCGGGCACGATGTGCGCGAGTTCGACCGCGACGACCTTCGTTCCATGGTGGGTATGGTGCTGCAGGACACCTGGCTGTTCAAGGGCACCATCCGCGAGAACATCCGTTACGGCAAGCTCGATGCCACCGACGAAGAGGTGGAGGCGGCGGCCAAGGCAGCATTTGCCGACCACTTCATCCGCACGCTGCCCGGCGGCTACGATATGGAGATCAACGAGGACGCCAGCAACATAAGCCAAGGCCAGCGCCAGCTGCTTACCATTGCCCGTGCCATCTTGGCCGACCGGCGCATGCTGGTGCTTGACGAGGCCACCAGCTCGGTGGACACGCGCACGGAAGAGCTTATCCAGCGCGCGATGGACCGCCTGATGGAAGGGCGAACCTCGTTCGTCATCGCCCATAGGCTTTCCACCATCCGCAACGCCGACCTTATCCTGGTGGTGCAGCAGGGCAACATCGTGGAGCAGGG
>CAVDWN010000128.1:0-4606 GCA_963612535.1 Sphaerochaetaceae bacterium | reverse complement strand
CACCGATTCGGCCAAGAACGGCAGGCGCTCGTTCACCTTGGGCGTGAGCCCCTCCACGAAATCGGCCGGCTCCAGGTTCTGCACCTGCATGCCGTAGCACATGCCCTCGCAGGAATAGCCTAAAAGCAGGGCGGCATCGAACAGGTCGGCCAGGCGCGTGTCGTGCAGGGAAGTGCGCGCACCGCACGTGCGGGCGATGTCGTGCGGCTGGTAGCGGAACACCGTGCCCGGCTCCTCGCCGGAATCGTCCACGGCATCCACCGAGATCATGAAGTCGTAGTCGTTCACCTTGCCCACCATGTCAAGGCTCATGCAGCCCACGTCGAACAGGTCAACGTTTTCGGGGAGCACGTATTCCTCGTTGATAAGGTCGAAGGCCGCAGGCCCCACCCCATCGTCGAGCATAAGGCGGTTGCCCACGAAGAACACTGCGATGCGCTTCATGCTAGGCCCCCAGCGTGGGTCGGATAACCAGGTTGTAGTACGTGGCGGCAACGATCATCACCACGGCCACGGCCACCATGGCAACCGCCCACTTCTTCTGGCTTGCCAGGTACTGTTCCTTGGTCTTGCCCATCTTCAGCGCACGCTGGCAGGCATAGCCCTGCCCTGCGCGGGCGAACACCACCGTTACGAAGGCCAGCGCGGCGGCGGCCAGCAGCGCCAAGCCAACCGTGAGCGGCTCGGGGTTGGAATAGGCGCCGTACAGGAGGTTGTCCATCAGCAGCCACACCGGGTAGTACAAAATGGCCAGCCAGATGCCGTTGGCCGCGCCCCAGATAGGGGGCATGAACAACGCGCCGATGTTGATGGGAGGCAAGCCCTCCATGATCTTCTCTTGGGCCTTCTGGAAGTCGCTCTTCTGGGTTTGCTTTTCTCTGTGCGCCATGATGCTCGCTTTCGTGGGGGGTCGGGAGCGCCTAGTAGTCGTTGGCAGCCGGCGAGTTCATCCAATCCTGGTAGAACTCCTCGAACGCGCCGGCCTTGATGGCCGCCCGGGCGGTGTCCATCAAATGCAGAAGGAAATACAGGTTGTGGATGCTCAGCAGCACGCTGCCCAGCATCTCGTTCTGCTTCACCAGGTGGCGGATGTAGGAACGGCTGTGGGTCTGGCACGTGGGGCAGCTGCACTGCGCATCCAGCGGCCCGAAGTCGTGCACGTACTTGGCGTTGCGCATGTTCATGCGGCCCTGGCTGGAAAACGCCGTGCCCATGCGCGCCGTGCGGGTGGGCAGCACGCAGTCGAACATATCCACGCCCTCGTGCACCGCACGCACCAAGGTGGTGGGGTTGCCCACGCCCATAAGGTAGCGGGGCTTGTTTTCCGGCAGGGCGCGGGCAACTTCGCCCAGCGTCTCGAACATGGTCTCGTGGCTTTCGCCCACCGAATAGCCGCCGATGCCGAAGCCGGCGAAGTCCTTGTGGCCGGCAGCCAGGCTCTCCTGCCCTATCTGGCGCAGGCGGCGGATGGATTCCAGGCGAAGGTCCAGGTTCATGCCGCCCTGGCAGATGCCGAACAGCGCCTGGTCTTGCCGGGTATGCGCGGCAAGGCAGCGCTTGGCCCACATGGCCGAAAGGTCCACCGCGCGTGCAACGAACTCGCGCGTGGCCGGATACGGCGGGCACTGGTCCAGCTGCATTATTATGTCGGCGCCCAGCTTCTGCTGGATCTCCATGTTCTTTTCCGGGGTCCAACGGATCTTGTCGCCGTCGTAGATGGACTTGAAGGTAACGCCGTCGTTGTCCAGCTTGCGCGTGTCTTCCAGGCTGAATATCTGGAAGCCGCCCGAATCGGTGAGCATGGGGCCGTCGTAGGCGCAGAACTTGTGCAGGCCGCCGGCTTCTGCCACCAGGTCGGCACCAGGGCGCATGGCCAGGTGGTAGGTGTTGGAAAGCACGATCTGCGAGCCCAGCTCTTTGAGCATCTGCGGACGGATGCCCTTCACCGTGGCACTGGTGCCCACCGGCATGAACAGCGGCGTTTCCACCGTGCCGTGGGCCGTTTCGAAATGGCCGGCGCGGGCATGGCCGCACTGGGCGTCTACGTGGTACTCGAACAGGGCCATCTACTCACACTCCGGAAGCTCTTCGGCGAACTGGGCGAACTGCGCCAGGCTGCCGTGCTTCACCGACTCGATGTCGAACCCGTCGGGGTCAAGCAGCCAGTCGGTTACCAGGTACCCGTCGCAGCCCAGCTTCATGGCGGCCAGGTCTTCACGGGTGTTGTTGCCCACCATCAGCACCTGCTCGGCAGCAAGGCCCACCGCGTCCAGGTTCTCTTGATAATAGGCAAGGTGCGGCTTGGTGCTGGTGGAATTGTCGTAGGTGGTGATGCGCGCGAACGAGCTTGCCGGCACGCCCGCCCACTCCAGGCGCTTTTCCACCGCAACGCGCGGGAACAGCGGCATGGTGGTAAGGAACAGCGTGTAGCCCTTTTCGCGCAGCGCGGCCACCGCGCGGGCGGCATCGGGGTTCGGGTTGGGAACCAGGGCACCCAGGCGGCCGAAGTGCACGTCGTAGTACTCGTCCATGAAGCGCTGGTATTCGCCCAGGTCGCCTTCGCCCATCTGCTCCATGAAAGTGGCCCAATAGCGCTCGCAGTTCAGGCCGCCCTCGGAGCCTGCCATGCTGCGCACGCCGGCACCCAGCGCATGCACGAAGCGTTGCGGGTCGTAGCCGCGCGCCTGCGCAAAAGCCGATATATCGCCGAAGTACTGTTCAAGGAACCTGTCCATGTCTATGGGCAGAAGCGTTCCATCAAGGTCGAAGAACACGGCCTTGTAGCTGCGTTGGGGCATTGTGGGCATTCCTTCCACGAGGCTGCCGGGGATTTATCAGGTGCTAGTATAGGTGAGGTTGGAAGGAGCTTCGGACGATCCTATGAAATTACTACTTCACGCCTGCTGCGGGCCGTGCTCTTTGGAGCCTACGCGCATCCTGGCAGAAGCCGGGCATGACATAACCATCGCCTACCTCAATTCCAACATCGCCCCCGCCACCGAATACGACCATCGCCTGCAAACCCTGCTCAGTTGGGCGAAGGGCGAAGGCATCCCCGTGATAGAGGGTCCCTACGAGCCCAAGCGCTGGCAGGAAGCCGTGCGAAGGGCCTGGGACGGCACCGCCGAGCACCGCGAAGACCGCTGCCGCGCCTGCTACCGCATACGCCTGGAAGAGCTGGCGCGCTATGCGCACGAGCACGGCTTTCAGGGCATCGGCACCACCCTTGCGGTAAGCCCCTACCAGTACACGCAGGTAATCGCCGAGGAACTGCAGCGCGCCGCTGCCCCCTACCCCGGGCTTGAAGCGGTGTTCCAAGACTTCCGCCCCTTCTACCCGCAGGCAACCGTCCGCAGCCGCGAGCTTGGCATGTACCGCCAGAACTACTGCGGCTGCGCCTATTCCGACGCCGAGGCCGCAGCAGAGCGAGCCGAGCGCAAGGCAGCGCGCAAGGCCGCCAAAGCGAAAGAGAAACGAGAGAAACTGATGAACATGCGCACCGACGACTTCGACTACGATCTGCCCGAAGAGCTTATCGCCCAAGAGCCCGCAGCCGAGCGCGACGGATGCCGCATGCTGGTGATGAAGCGCGCCAACGGGGCCCTGCACGACGAGATTTTCCGCGACATCATCAACCACCTGAAGCCCGGCGACCTGCTGGTTGCCAACGAGACGCGCGTCATGCCGGCGCGCCTTCTGGGCACCAAGCGCAACACCGGCGGCCAGGCCGAGGTGTTCCTGCTGCGCGAGCGCTTCGATGTGGAACCGAAAACCGGATCTTCGGCCATTTGGGAAGTGCTGGTGCGCCCGGGCAAGCGCCTGAAGCCCGGCACCGGCGCCCTGGTGGATTTCACCGACAAGGACGGCGAGGTGGTGCTTTCCGCCGAGATCATCGACTGGGTTGAAAACGCCGAGAAGGGCGAACGCCTGGCACGCCTTACCACCACGCTCCCCTCGCTCGACGATGCGCTGCACCGCGCCGGCCACACGCCGCTGCCGCCCTACATCAAGAACTACGCAGGCGACGAAGAGCTGTACCAAACCGTGTTCAGCCGCGAAGAGCGCAGCGCCGCCGCGCCCACAGCCGGCCTGCACTTCACGCCCGAGCTCATCGAGCGCATCAAGGAAAAGGGCATCGACTGGGAAACCGTGCACCTGGAGGTTGGCCTGGACACCTTCCGCATCGTTGACGAGGAATTCCCGCGCGACCACCAGATACACACCGAGCGCTACACCGTGCCCCAGAAAACCGTGGAAGCCATCAAGCGCACCAAGGCCAACGGCGGGCGCGTCATCGCCGTGGGCACCACCAGCGTGCGCAGCCTTGAGAGCGCATGGGATACGCAGGCCGGTGAAGTGCTGCCGCGCAACCGCGAGGCAACGAGCCTGTTCATCCTTCCCGGCTACGAATTCAAGGTGGTGGACGCCCTTATCACCAACTTCCACGTGCCGCGCAGCACGCTGATGATGCTGGTAAGCGCATTCTCCAACCGCGACAACATCATGAAGGCGTACCGACACGCCATCAAGCACAAGTACCGCATGCTCTCCTTCGGCGATGCCATGTTCATCGAGTAGCAACCGCCAGGCAAGCGCCTGCAACGCC
>CAVDWN010000127.1:0-4625 GCA_963612535.1 Sphaerochaetaceae bacterium | reverse complement strand
TGGGCAACGAAGGCTCGGTGCACAAGCAGGCATGGCCCGAATTCGACCCGAACGCCGCCAAGTCGGCCGAGGTGGAGCTCGCGGTGCAGGTGAACGGCAAGGTGAAGGCCAAGATCACCGTTGCCGCCGACGCTGCCGAGGAAGCCGTGCGCGAAGCCGCGCTGGAAGCGGTTGCCTCTGCCACCGACGGCAAGGATATCAAGAAGGTAATCGTGATCCCCGGCCGCCTGGTGAACGTGGTTGCCAAGTAACGTGTTGTAGAAATCTGTTCTCTGACGCACCAGGGGCCGGCAAGGGCGAACTTGCCGGCCCCTTTCGCTTGCCGGGGTGCCCCCCGCTTCAACCTATGGTTGATGCGAACATTCGGGTGAGCGGCATAGCGGGCGCAAATTTCCTCTTTTGTGTTGCCGTAGGTAGTCGCATGCTCTACATTATGTACTGTTTAACCTGTTCAGAATGCAATTGTGTTCTGAGCGCAAGTAGAGAAGGAGGCATCGCCAAAATGCGTACGTATGTTGAATGAGCCGCACTGCACATAAGGCCAATGCGGTAGCCGTATGCCATCGCACCGCATCAGGCTGTAGCATGCCTTCTTCGCATAACGAAACAAAAGATTCCTGCCCAGACTTCGGCCTGGGCTTTTAGCCCTGCCATGTAGGGCTTTTCTTTTGCGCGAAACAGTTGCCGGGGCAGGGGTTGCTCCGGTAGGAAGGGGCAGCAATGAGTAGGAACAAGGTAATGGGAGGGGGTCGCCTCGGAACAAAGATCGTGAACAGCATGATGGCTGTCGTTCTTGTTCTGGGTCTTTCCCCTATAACAAAGGCTTCTGCTTCGTCGTCGAGCAGCGCTTCGAATAGCCAAGATATCGAGTATCTGGCAAATTCCGGTGCTGATAATGGCGCAGTCGGCACGGCCGCTGAAGGCGAAGTTGGCACCGATGATTCGACCGTGAATGGGGAAGACTCTACGGAAGCCGATTTGGCCGGCGAGGGTTCCGCATCGAACGGTTCGGCCGAAAGCGCTGGCGCCGGGTCGGCTGATGGCGGTTCTGCCAACGGCTCCAACGCCGCGACGCAGGATTCCAGCGAAGCTGCGCCGCATTCTTCCGAAGATGGCATTGCCCCGGCAAGCGATAGCGACGCTTCTTCCGGCACGTACAATCCCGATGCCGCGTTCGTGGACGTTAGCGCACATTGCGATGCCTCGAGCAAGCTGTACAAGGACGCCGACCACAACGAAGAGCTGGGCAGCGCCGCCATCGCTGCGAACGAGACGTTCTATGCGCAGATGGCCGTGAATTTCCAAGACGGTTATCGTCCGACGCTCTCCAATCCGAACGTTATGTACAAGTTCCCGGACAACCTCAAAGTGGCGGACATGCCCGAGACCAACCTCATGGATGGCAACAACATCGCCGGTACCTGGTATATCAAGGACAACGTTGCCTACTTCAAGTACAGCGAGAGCTATCTGAGCCAAACCGTTCTTCATGCCTACGCCAATATCAACTGCAGTCTGGGCGGCGTGAATAAAGGCGACGGCGACAGCGTGATCATCAATTTCCCCGGTTCGAGCACCAGCGTGACGGTGAACACCAAGGACGGTAGCGTCAACGGCTCCAAGTTCGGTGGCGACATGGGCCAGACATGGAACGGCCCCACCTACGACCAGGCCACCAACAGCTACACCTGGACCATCAAGATTTCCCCGAACGCGCATGCGACCAACGTGAAGATCGAGGACACCATCGGCTCGAACCTCACTTTTGCCGACGGATCCTTCAAGCTCGTGGACGCAAGCGGCCAGCAAGTTTCCGGCCAGTGTGACGTGTCCGTGAGCGGCCAGAGTGCCACCATCTCGCTGGGTGACCTTGCGGCCGGCGATTACTACGTGCAGTACAAGACGTACGTGAACTCGCTTCCCACTGCAGACAACACCGCTATCTCCAACGTAGACAACAAGGCTAAGTACAGCTGGGGCGCAAGCGACAACCGCAAGAGCGGGAACACGGATAAGACCCCGCAAGAGGCCAAGTACTCCATGGTTTCCAAGTCTGCCGACGGCAGCAGCACGCCTTCTGCCATCAAGTGGGTGGTGAAGCTCAACAACGGCTCCATCAAGGCCGACATGGGCGGCTACACCTTCAGCGACACTCTGGACGCCGATCAGATTTTCACGAATGCTGACATCGAGATTAAGGATTCTGATGGCAATACCGTTTCAACGACGGTTGCCAAGACCGATTCTTCGCTTAGCTTCAAGCTTCCCGCCGACGCCGGCGAGAAGGAGTACACGGTTACCTACTACACCCAGATGACCGATACCGACTCTACGGATGCGGTTTCCAACACCGCCGAGGTTACCCCGTCCGACCCCACCCACGGCCCCGCAGGCAAGGGTACGGGCACCTACAACCCGCCCGATTCCGGCACGTACATCACGAAGGCCCTGACGAGCACCCCTTCCTATGCCAGCTATGACGGCACGGCCACGTGGAAATCCGAGATCCTCTTCGGCGACATGTCCTCTAGCACGAAGGCTTCCTCGATCGAGTTCAAGGATGTGTTCAGCAATCTGCCCAGCGGTGTGCTGGTAAGCCTTGAGGGCGACGTGACGCTCACAGTGGGCGATGGCGGTGTCGCCCTTGTCGAGGGGGTTGACTACACCATCTCCACCAAGAGCAGCCAGAGCACATGGGGCGAGCTCATCAAGATCAACTTCATGGATTCCGACAAGGTGCGTGCCCTCATCGGCAAGGATGGCGCCAAGGTCGTCGTTACGTACAAAACGAAGACCACCCAGGTGAGCGGCGAGTACCCGGTAGGCACCTACAAGAACAAGTCGAGCATCAAGACCGACAAGAAGAACAAGGTCTCCGCCGAGGCGGAGTACACCTTCGAAAAGGAGGTTACGCCCCCGGCTGTTATCAAGAAGGGCGGCACCACCTCTTGGGACGCTGATTACCGGTGGAGCGATGGTTCCACTGGTGCCTGGGCCACCAACTGGACGGTGTACGTCAACCTGTCGACCGATGAGGACGGTCACGAGTGGTCTTATAAGCCTGCACTCGATCTGCAGGGCAAGAGCGTGACGGTGACGGATCTGCTGCCGGCTTCCCCCTATACCTTCATTGAGGGGGATGCAAGCTATGAGCTTCGCATAGACCCTTGGAATTCGCAGGCCAGCGGCACGGCTGAGGTTCTGTTCGACCAAGACAACGCCTACATCACGGTTCCGACTTCTGCGGCAAACGTTCCGGTTTATGTCCAGCTCACCTATCAGACCGTGAGCAAGGGCTCCATCGACACCGACCAGCAGCTCACCAACACTGCGCAGGCCTCTTCGGGCGATTACACCTTCCCCGAGGGCAGCGACACGGTTTCCTTCAGCAACAAGGCCCTTTCCAAGACCGGCGAAGCGGTTTTCGGCTCTTCCGCCCGTAAGTACACCATCACGGTGAACGAGAACGCCTACGATCTTGTGCCCGGCTCCGACACGCTCACGCTTGTGGACGACCTTGACTATCGTGGCGAGTTTGCCGCTTCCGCCATCAGCGTTACGTCGCCGGAAGGCATCGACCTCCTTGCGTCCGGCCAGGCAAGCTACGAGCTCTCCAAAATCGGTTCTGGCGGCGACCCCCACACGCGCCTGACGGTTACCGTGCCCGACGGGATGAAGGTGGTCGTCAGCTACCAGGTTGTCCCTTCGGGCAGCCAGGGCGACGAGATGAAGGACTTCTCCAACTCCTGCAAACTCAGCGGCGTGCAGAGCTCTGAGGTGAACCTCGTGCAAACCTTCGTGGTTGCCGCTTCGAGCGGCGGCACCTCTTCCGAGAGCTGGGGCGTCGAGCTTACCAAGTACGACTCTTCGGGCAAGAAGAGCCTTGAAGGCGCCACCTTCGAGCTCCACAAGGTCGATCTGGATAAGTCCACCTCGCAGAGCATCGTCGAGGAAAAGGTTGCCGAGGCAACCACCGATTCCACGGGCAAGGTGAGCTTCGGTACCGAAGACGAGCCGCTTTCCTCCAACACACTCTACTATTTCGTCGAGACCAAGGCTCCTGACGGCTACGAGATCAGCTACACCGGCAACACCTATGTGATGCTCAAGAGCGATGCCACAAAGGGCGACTATCAGGCCGCGTATGATAAGGCGGTTGAGCTGGGCCTTACGCCGAGCTCTTCGCGAACCTACAGTGCGTTCGACGAGCTTGAGAAGGGCTCGTTCAACCTTGAGGTAGAGAAGAACGTCGAGGGGGCCGAGGCTCCAGCCGACGCGCAGTTCACGTTCAAGGCCGAGGCCACGGGCGATAACGCCTCTTCCGCACCGAAGCTGGACGACGTCACCATTACCACCGACGCCAAGGGCCAGAAGACCTATACCGGCAAGTTCACCGGCTCGCTTTCCGACTCCATGAAAGGCCAGACCTTCACTTACAAGGTGAGCGAGACGGCGAGCGCAGCGGGCGGCTGGACCTATGACTCCGGCGAGTACACCGCCACGGTGCAGGTTGTGGAACAGGATGGCAAGCTTGTCGGCAATGTGAGCTACGCCAAGGGCGACGCCGCTGCAGACAAGATGAGCTTCACGAATACCTACAAGACCTCTGGCACGCCCGTTCTGCA
>CAVDWN010000126.1:0-4637 GCA_963612535.1 Sphaerochaetaceae bacterium | reverse complement strand
AACGCCGACTTCATGAAGGGGCTTGGCGCCCAAGGCTCCAGCGGCTCGTCGTAGCCAGGCTCCAACTCGGGCTCAGCTTCGGCGGCCGATTCGCCCGCCTGCTCTGAGTCGGGGGCATCTTCGCGTCCCACCAGGCGCTTCAGCTTGTTCGTGCCCTTGCGCGGGCCACCCAGGCAGGGCAGCAGGGCCTCTGCGAATTCCTGCACCGTGGCATAGCGCGCATCGGGGTTGGGGTCCAAGGCCGTGAACATCACATCGTCTGCCCCGGGGCCCAGATCCTCCATGCACAGCGAGGGAATGATGATCTCGGCATCGTAGATAGCATCTTCTGCTTCGGGGATGCTGTTGGCCAAGAACGGGTTTTCGCCCGAGATCATCTCATAGGTAAGGCTGGCCAGCGCCCATTCGTCGCAGCGCTCGTCGAGCTCTTTCTGCTGCATCTGCTCGGGCGGCATATAGCCGATGGTGCCGCCCTCTGCAGCGCCGTAGCCCGCCTCTCCCGCCAAGCGCGCAAGGCCGAAATCGGCCACCTTCACGTGGCCCTCCCGGTCGATAAGCACATTGTCGGGCTTGATGTCCAGGTGAAGAACATGGTGCGCATGCGCCGTCTGCAAAGCGCGGGCCACCGCCTTGAACACCGCGCACACCACATCGGTATCGACTTCGTCAGGGTATTCCGCAAGCAAGCTGCCGAGCGAAATTCCATCGACGTATTCCATGATGAGGTACGCCATGCCATCTTGCACCTCGAAGTCGTACACCTGCACGATGGACGAATCGGAGAGCTTGGCCGCCGTTCGCGCCTCTTCCAACCCCGGCACGGCAGAGGTGTCCACCTTGCTGCCCAGAAGGATGCTGCCGCCTTCGGGGAACAAGGCCCCGGCTGATTCATCGAGCGGCATGCATTTGATAGCCACCCGGCGCTCGATGCGCGTGTCCCACGCGGCCATAACGGAAGCGAACCCGCCCTTGCCGGCCTGCCCTTCAAGCACGTAGCGGCCCAGCAGCAAATCACCCTGCGGCTGGGATGCGGCATAGGTTTCGGGGTCGACGGCAGAAGCGCTCGGGGCGCCGCCAAAAGCCGGCTCCCCCACGCTGCCTTCTTCGCTGGAAGAAGCAGGCACATTCGAGGCGCCCTGTTCAGGAAGGGCGAAGCGGCGCGAGCCCTGCCCCGCCGGCCGAAAGCCGAACGAGCGCGAAGGGGCGATGCGCGCAGGCAGCGTAAGCCACCCCACCTTGCGCGTTTCCTCTTCCTGCTGGTTGCCGGCGCGTTTTTGCACGGGCTATTCCTTAAAGGAATGGACGAAGTGCTTTATGATGGCCGCCGAAGTGGGCGTGCAGCGCTCGCCCGGAAGGCGATCTGCCACCAGCGGGATGCCCGTTTCCAGGATGGCCGCCGTTGCCGGCGCAGGGATAGAAAGCGTGCCGTGCGCGCACTCGATTTCGCCCGATCCGGGCTGGACCGCCGTTGCGGTTACCGTTTCGGGGGCAAGCGCGTAGAACGCCGCGCAGATGGCCAGGGCGTTGCGGATGCCGTTTGCGTTGCCCACCTCGTGGAAGTGGGTTTCGGAAACCTCGCAGCCATGCACCTGCGCTTCAGCCGCAGCAAGGATGCCGTACACGCCGTGCAGGTCTTCCTTCACCTTTTCGGGAACATCGAGCGCATCGATGGTCTGGTTAACCTCAACGATGTTGTGATGATGCCGGTCGGGAATAGCGGCAGAAGCCATGATGGCATCGAACCGATCGCGCTGCGTGGCGTTCATGGCATCGAGAAGGGTGTCCAAGATGCAAGCGCGCGTTGCGTTTTCGCGGAAGTCGAAGAAAAGCTGCATGGCCGCTCCTTATTCTGCTTCTGGGGCCCTTCCCGGAAGATGGTTGATAAGATGCGCCTGGAATCCGGCGCCGAAACCATTATCTATGTTTACAACGCTTGTGCCGCTGGCGCACGAGTTCAACATGGAAAGAAGGGCGGAAAGGCCGCCGAACGATGCGCCGTAGCCCACGCTGGTGGGAACCGCGATTACCGGGCACGACGCCATGCCCCCCACCACGCTGGCAAGCGCACCTTCCATGCCCGCAACGGCGATGATCACCTGCGCCTGCATCAGGTCGTCCACATGGGCAAGCAGGCGATGCAGCCCCGCCACCCCCACATCGTAAAGGCGCTGCACCTTGTTGCCCAGGGCCTCTGCCGTCAGGGCCGCTTCCTCGGCAACGTACAAGTCGCTGGTGCCCGCAGCGCACACCAAAACAGTGCCGTTGCCCGTTGGCTTGGGCATGGTTCCCACCAAGCCAACGCGCGGCGTTTCGTAGAACGTGAAGTCGTTGCCGAAGCGCTGTTGCAAAGGCTGCACAGCCTCGTCCTTCAAGCGGGTGATAAGCACGGCCTCGGTGCCGTCGCCCTGAAGCGATTCGGCGATATGCACAATCTGGCTGGGCGTTTTGCCAGCACCATAAATCACCTCGGCCGCGTTCTGGCGCAGGGCACGATGGTGGTCTACCTTGGCATAGCCCAAATCGGTGAAGGGTTCTTTCCTCAACGTCAGAAGCGCTTCAGCAGGTGCCGTTTCACCTGCGGCAACGCTTTCCAAAAGACGCTCGATAGCAGCAGAATCCATGAAGCCCCCTAGCCGAACCCAGGCGCCGCGCGCCCCTTCGTTTGTCGAACCGATACTACCATAAGCAACGCCGCGTCACTAACATGCCGCAAGCAATGGCGGCCCAAAGGCCGCCGAGCCCAAGCCAACCGGCCAATGGCAGCCGCAGGCTGCCGAGGCCCCTCCCGCAACGCGATGGCAGCCAAAGGCTGCCGAGCACCCCAAGCCACGGACGCCAAAAACCATCAAGCTCGAAAAGACGCCCCAAGAAGGCCTGTGCACGAGATACTGGGCGCAGAAACCTCCTCAGGTCGGGCCGGGCGGTGGGATTCGGGGCATTCTGAAGCGCGGCTTTCAAGGAATTGCCGCAAAGAAATCGCCCCAGGTTTTCGATCAACGATGCTGGGATGCGGCGAACCATGCGTCGAACCATCTCCGCGATTTCTCACACCATTCCCCCAGCAATTCCTTGAAAGCCGAACCAAGCGGAAGCATGCCCCGAAGCCCACCGCCCGGCCCGGCCCCGAACCTATTCGCCCAGCAGCTCGTCAACCTTCGGCAGCCATTCGCTGATAGCGATGTGCTGCGGGCATATCTCCTCGCAGGAACCGCAGCTGATGCAGCTGTCGGCCCGGCGCCCGTAACTAGTTACCTCGTTGCGATAGAAATCCTTCGCCAACTCCATGTCGTCATAGAGCACACCCATGTTGTAGGCGCGGAAGTTGTACGGGATGGCGATCTTGTTGGGGCACAGGTCAACGCAGTAATTGCAGCCCGTGCAGGGAATGGCGGCGCGGGCATCAAGCGCAGCTTTGGCGCGGGCGATTACCCCCTGCTCTTCGGCGGAAAGCATGCCGGGCTTGGCCTTGGCGGCGTAACCCATGTTCTGCTGCAGCTGCTCGGGTGTGCTCATGCCGGAAAGCACGCAGCTTACCTCGGGCATGTTCCACAGCCAATCCAGGGCCCACTCGGCGTTGCTGCGCCCGTAGCCGGATTCGTCGAACGCCGCCTGCGCTTCCTTGGGCAGGTTCACCAACAGGCCGCCGCGCAAAGGCTCCATCACCACCACGGCCAGGCCGCGCTCGGCCGCCATGCGCATACCCTTCAGGCCGGCCTGGTAATCCTGGTCGTAGTAGTTCAGCTGTATCTGGCAGAAATCCCAATCGGCGGCGTTCAGTATCTCTTCGAACAGCTCCAGGTCGTCGTGGAACGAAAAGCCGATGTTGCGCACCTTGCCGCTGGCCTTGGCGCGCACCATTCCGTCGATGGCATTGTTGCGCACGGTCTTCTTCCAGCTGCCGCCGTTCATGGAATGCAGCAGGTAGTTGTCGATGTAGGTGGTTTGCAGGCGCTCCAGCTGCTCGTCCAGGAAGCGGTCGAAATCTTCGGGTGCTTTGTACAGCCAGGCCGGCGATTTCGTTGCGATGCACACCTTTTCGCGCAGGCCGCCCTGAAGCGCCTGGCCCAGGATGCGCTCGGAATAGCCGCCGATGTAGTTGTAGGCCGTGTCGAAGTAGTTGATGCCGCCCTCGATGGCATCGTGGATCATCTGGATGGACGTTTCCACATCCACCTGGTCGATGGTGTTGCTGTTCACCGTTTTGCCGCCGCCCTTCATGGGCAGGCGCATAACGCCGAAGCCCAAAGGCGAAACCTTCATACCGGTATTTCCGAATGGACGCAGTTCCATAACACCCCTCCAATCCCCTTGGCCGCAGCGCTTTGTCCCCTATGCCGCATCTGACCAATGTTTTGATTCAATTAGGTTCAGAGTACCGCAAAACCGAAGGATGGTATAATCAAGGCATCAGCAAAGCCCGTCCGGGGTCAAACGGAGTACGGGCGAAGCGATTTACTTGGAGGGGTTAGCGGCTACTAACCCCTCACTTTTTGTCCTTTTCCATCCGTCGTTGCTTATATTCTTGAAAAGCCGCCAGCGCGAAACTGGCAATATTGGCTATAGCAGCCAATGCGAACAAGATTTCCTGCATAGGCGATGCTCCTTTCTCGAAGCCCCGCCCGCACACGGACTCTGCT
>CAVDWN010000125.1:0-4644 GCA_963612535.1 Sphaerochaetaceae bacterium | reverse complement strand
GCTATGGTAATTAGGCAATCTGTCCAATAAAATAGCGAAACCAGATAATGTGTCTAATTCCGGGCCCAAGGAAGCATCGGCCGAAACCGTCTTGCGTTGCGCGCCTGCGGAAAGCGCCTGGGGCGATGGCTCGAACACCGCCCCCGATGCGACTGAACGGGAAACAGGTCTTCCCTGTGCCGCTGTGCGCAGGCGGGATTGGCGGAGTAGGCCGGCGTCTGCCGGGGAGGGGAGGGGCGTATGGGGCGTCCAAGGAAAGATCAGCCGGGACCTTCGGCATACGAGCGGCTTGAGCTGGCGTTTTGGGAGCTGTTGGAAGACGAGCAGTTCCAAGCCATAACGGTTAGGAGCCTGACGGCCAAGGCAAAGGTGAACCACAACACGTTCTACTACCATTTCGAGAACATCGACGATATGGCGGTGCGTTTCTTCGAGGACAATATCCCCACGCGCTTGATCGATGTGATGGTGGAAGTTTCCATGGGCAAGCCCATCGATGTGCAGGTTATCGCCAACGAGCCGGATATTGAAAAATACTACCAACGGGTTAGGGCGGTGGTGCGCTGCGGCTCGATGGACTTTGCGAAGCAGGGCAGGGAACGGCTTATCAAGCATTGGATGGAGCGTGCGGGTTTGGTCGAGGACGATTTGTCCCGCGCCGATCGCGCTCGTGTGAATTACCTTTGGGGCGGCGTAACCGCCGTGATAAGCAGCGATGATGCCGCTACGGTGGCAGATTACTTGGAGTTGTTGCAATCCGGCATTGTGGACGCCGTAGGGGGCATTATCCATCGAATAGGCAAAGAGCACGGGATGGGTTTGAAGCGCGAAATGAAGTGAAGTTGACGCTTACGAATCACCTGTTCACGTTTTGATATGGGCTTTATTGGGCGATTTGCTTAGAAGAGCCTATGCATAACCGATTGATTCCTACCGTTGAAGCGAGTGATCATGGACATGGCTTATTGATGGTAGTAATCAATAATTAGTTAATCCTTTTCGTTAATTAGTTAAGGAGATAGAGATGCTTTTTATTCAATTCCCGATCAGCAGGTTTGAAGCTGCTTGAATATAGGGCTTCCCAATGGGTGTGACTATTGGCATCCAGGGTTTGTTGCCTGAAAAGCCGAAGTTGGATTTCTAATAGCGGAAGGAAGACATAATTGTTTGGGGAATCAAGCGAAACAAGGGATTCTCTGCTTCGTCTGGAGAATATCGCAAAACCACTGTATGTTGCCTTACGGGTTGTTATGGCGATATTCGTTATCGGGTGGAGTTTGCTCTTTATCGCATTCTTCGCTTCCTTGGTAACCTCAGGGGTTGGTTTGCGCGATTTGGCTTGCCATCTTCTTTATGCTGTTCCCGTTCTTGTGTCTGCTTTCATAAACATTTATATCCTTTATGTAATTGGAAGCATTTTTAATTCGATGCGCCATGGGAGCAGTCCGTTCACCATACGTACTTCTCGTCAAATCAAGATAGTGAGTTTTTTATTACTTGTCAGCTTTGTCCTTCAGGCGGTTGTCTCTGTGATTCCTTTTGATGGTTATTCTCTTGGCGTTATGAGGATTGGCCTGGCGAAGCAAGGGGATGGAGTGGTGGCGAATTTGAGCGTTTCGACTTTGGTGGCTTCTGTGATTGGTTTTGTTCTGTCGTATGTGTTTAAATACGGGGCGTTATTGCAGCAGCTATCGGACGATACGGTTTAGGGGCATATTTTGGCTGTAGTGTTTAACTTGGACAAATTGCTTGCCTCGCGAAAGATGCAATCCGTTGAGTTGGCGGAAAAGCTTGAATGTACGGTTCAGACGGTATCGAGGATAAAGAACGGGAAGATTCGAGCTTTGAGAATCGATAGTCTTGATAAGATTTGCGAAGTTTTCAATTGTCAGCCGGGTGATTTGCTCGAATATCTTAGCGATGAAGAAGCTAAAAAGAGATATGGTGAAACCTTTTTGGAGGAGTATAAAAAGTATCATAGCCAATAGACGTTACTGCATTTGATGATGGGCACTGGAGTTTTCACCAGTGCCCATTTTTATGCGTTCAAAACCGCTTACCGTTTAGGCTGACCGACTATCCTTGCTTTTTCGCCAATCATAAAGAAATAATGAGTAACTTTAAGAAGTTAAAAGGAACGATTAACTTCTTAATTCATTTGTTTCTTATGAGGAGGCGGTTATGAAGTGTAATTATCAAAATCTAACCGATTACAGAATGTTTCATGTGCAATAGCGATAACAGCTCTGTGAGCTTTTGGTGCGGCTAGGCAAAGACGGTGCCGGGCATGCGAAAGCATGCCCGGCAATTGCGGGAAAGGGGCGTGATTCCTCGATGTCATCCTTGATTGATGCAAGTGGGGTAGAGAAGTCTTTTGCATATGGCAAAGGAGAAAAACTTCGAAAGAATAAGGTATTACGCGGGATTGATTTTTCGGTTAAAGAAGGAGAATTCGTTTCTATTGTCGGTCCGAGTGGTTCAGGGAAGACAACCCTGCTGAACTGTCTCTCGGGTCTCGAAGAAGTAGATTCGGGCTCTGTCGCCCTTGACGGTAACTTGATTTCATCAATGAAAATTAAAGAGAAGGACGAAGTTAGAAGGCGTTTGGTCAGTTTCGTGTTTCAGGATTTAAATCTTATCCCATCGTTAAATGCCATGGATAACGTTTGGATTCCCGCTCGACTTTCTGGGAAAAAGGTCACTAAAAAAGATGCACTGGTTTTGCTCAATGATCTTGGTGTTGCCGATAGGGCAAAGGACTATCCGGCCTCTTTGTCGGGAGGGGAGCGGCAACGTATAGCAATAGCGCGGTCTATGGCTGCCGGTTCCCCAATTGTATTTGCGGATGAGCCTACGGGGTCTCTTGATATCGACAATACACGAGTGGTGATGAGCATGATGCGTCGTGAATCAAAGGAGGGCAATCGTGCCGTTGTGATGGTTACCCATGACTTAACGGCGGCTGCTTACTCCGATCGAGTTGTGGTTTTGAAAGATGGGATGGTTGCTGCAGAGCTTAGCCATCCAGCTCCGCATGAAATAGCCCTTTTGTTGGAGGAGTGACCATGTGGCGTTTGTTTATTTCGGACTTAGGGGATAGATGGCTTGATTGGGTGGGCATTTTCCTGGTCGCATTCTTTTGTGGCGTTGCCAGCGGTTGGTCTGCTTTGCTTATCTCTTCGTCTTATGGGTTGGAAGCAGCTCCTTCGAGGCAGCTGCTCAATGCAGGAACCGCAACGCTGTTCCTGACATGGATTGCTTCTGTCCCCGTGTCTTCCTCTGTGGCACGGCTTGTTGCAAAGAAGAAAGTGCAGACTTACTCTGCGTGGCGGCTATTGGGCATGCGCAGAAGATACATAGGACTTTGCTTTTTTGTCCAGATAGTAATTGCTTCGTTTTTTGGTCTGGCATTGGGTCTCTTCGCTTTCAGCTTCTCAGCTCCCTGCTTTGACAGCCTTGTTTACTCAAAGGCTTGTTTTGATTATTTGATTGGCGTCTCGATTGTTTGCGTTGAGCTCCTTGCGTTTGTTCTTGGCGGGTTAAGTAGCGTGCTCTCTTCCTTGAGGGTTTCTCCTCTTTTGACGTTGGGCGACCAATTATCGCCCAGAAAGAAAATTGGTATCCTTCGTGTTATCGCCTGTGTCGCATTAGTTGTTTGCCTTTTTTCTATGATTGCGGTTTCCGCTGGATTAGACCCGCTGTCTCGAATTAGTTGTCTTGTATTTCTTCCCTTCGTTGTTGCTTTGCTTTGTTCTGTCGTTTTGAGACTGCTGCTTCCCTGGGTGGCGAAAATGTGGACGACTGTTGTCCCCTGGAGGGGCTTTCCAGTTTGGCTGATTGCCCGGAGCAAGGTGCTCTTCTGCCTCGATGAGTCTGTGGCGATTCAAATGCCTATTGTGATAGGCATTTCGCTGGTTGCAGGACTTATTGCCGTTGTTGATGCTCTGGTTGTTTATCTGGAAGGCCAGGGAGTCGAAGCGAGCGGGATAAGCGTTGAACAGCTGCTGTCCTTTCTCGGCGCTCCCATTTTGGTCTGCGTTGCTGGAGCCGTGGCTGTTGTTGCGATGTCGGCAGGCGATAGGGCTCTTGAAGGAAGAACGCTTATTTCGTGCGGGTCGGGCCATAAATCCATCCTCGAAATGACAATATGCGAGTCGTTTATTCATGCGTTTAATGCGCTTCTCGTTGGCATAGCATGCGCATTGTCTTCGGGGGTTATCGCTTCCGCCGTTTGTTCGGTTGGCTTCCCCTTGTCTGCCTGCCTTATCTCTTCGTTGCTGATTTCTGCACTTTCTTTTCTAGTCGTTCTGCTCCCTATGTTGATGGCTGCGCCAAGCGCAAGAGTTGGAAGACTTCTATTAGCTCGTAAGGTTGTGGAATAGAAGGAGGGGATTGCTTTGTTGTCTTTTCCTCCGATAGAGGGAGTCCGATTTCATGCGAACAATAATCGTTTTATTAAAGAGGCATGGCCCTTCTCTGGGGAAATCGAGGGGCAGGGAATACATCATGATCTATATGAAAGCTGTTTGTATTACCGTAGTTTGATTGACTCACAGTCTGGGATATAGGTTGGTGTCGATGTGGTAAAGAAATGCCGCCCAAGGAGGCGGCATTGAAATGCGAGCGAGCCTATAAGCCGGGTTC
>CAVDWN010000124.1:0-4667 GCA_963612535.1 Sphaerochaetaceae bacterium | reverse complement strand
GCTCAGGCTTTCCCGCCGTTCATCGCCGACATCATCGAGCAGGGCGGCCTTATCAACCGCACCCGCCACGTGCTGGGCATCGAGTAACTGGCTAATTTCGGCTGCTTTAACCCGCTAAGGGAACAAGGGCGCCGATGCGGCATTGGCATGCAAGTGGGCATGCCGTGCTGCTTCGGCGCTTCTTCCCTTGGCGGGTTTTTCTATGCTGCGGTATAGTCGTTTGCGAACGATTTTCATCTGAAAGAGGATTTCACTATGACGAAGAGCTATAAGATCTGCACGCTGCCGGGCGACGGCATCGGCCCCGAGATCATGGCGGAGGGCGTGAAGGTCCTGAACGCCGTGGGAAAGAAGTACGATGTTGAGTTCACCTGCGAAGATGCGCTTATCGGCGGTTGCGCCATCGACGCCACTGGCGAAGCGCTGCCCCAGGCTACGCTCGACGTGGCTAACGCCTCCGATGCGGTTCTGCTTGCTGCCGTGGGCGGCCCGAAGTGGGACAGCACCGACCCGAACGCACCGCGCCCCGAGCAGGGCCTGCTGGGCATCCGCAAGGCGCTGGGCCTGTACACCAACCTGCGCCCGGTTCAGATCTTCCCGGCACTGGCTGGCGCTTCCACGCTGAAGCCCGAGGTCATCGATGGGGTAGACCTGGTTATCGTTCGCGAGCTTACCGGCGGTTTGTACTTCGGCAAGCGCGAGCGCTTCTACGATGAGGAAGGCGCCGGCGCAAACGGCAGCAAGGGCCAGCGCGCTTACGACATGCTTGAGTACCGCGAGTACGAGGTGGAGCGCATTGCCCGTCAGGCGTTCGAGGCTGCCCGCAAGCGCCGCGGCAAGGTTACCAGCGTAGACAAGCGCAACGTTCTTGAGACTTCCCGCATGTGGCGCGAGATCGTGCATCGCGTGCACGACGAGGAGTATCCCGAGATCGAGCTTGAGGACCTTCTGGTAGACAACACCGCTATGCAGCTTATCAACCGCCCTGCCGACTTCGACGTGGTGGTAACCGAGAACATGTTCGGCGACATCCTCTCCGACGAGGCTGCGCAGATCACCGGCTCGCTGGGCATGCTGGCCTCCGCTTCGCTGGGCGATGGCGTGGCACTCTACGAGCCCAGCCATGGCAGCGCTCCCGACATCGCCGGCCAGGGCATTGCCAACCCGCTGGCCCAGATCATGTCGGTGGGCATGATGCTGCGCTACAGCTTCGACATGGGCGAAGCCGCCGACGATATCCAGAACGCCATCACCGCCGTGCTCGATGCCGGCTGGCGCACGGGCGATTTGAAGGATGCCTCCACTCCCGCCGACAAGGTTGTTGGCACGGTGGAAATGGGCAACCTGGTAGTGGCCAACCTGTAACAAGCACCTGTTGCGGCGGAAAGGGGCAAACCCTCTTTCCGCCGTTTTGTTGTCCCGGTGCAAATAGGGCTTAAGCCCTAATTTCTGGGGCAGTGGGGGTATACTAGGCAAGTTAAACCACCGGCTAATTCGCGAAAGAGAGCAAAGCAGAGCATATGGCAACGAAGGCACCCGAGGGAACGTTCGACCTGCTTCCCGATGACGTGCGGTTTTGGGACCATTTCCGCCAAACCGCGTTCAAGATCTTCGGGCGATGCGGCTACCAGCCCATCGAAACCCCGCTGTTCGAGCAGACCGACCTGTTCGTGCGCGGCATCGGCCAATCCACCGATGTGGTGTCCAAGGAAATGTTCACGGTTGTTTCCGGCGGCAACTTGGAAAAGCTCCTTGCTGGCGAATCGCTGAAATCCAAGAGCCGTCTTTCCCTGCGCCCCGAAGGCACGGCCGGCACGGTTCGCGCGGTTGTGCAGCACGACCTGGTTCCCCAGGGCGGCGCGCCTGCGAAGTTGATGTACGCCGGCCCGATGTTCCGCGCGGAGCGCCCGCAGAAGGGCCGCTTGCGCCAGTTTCGCCAGGTAGGCGTTGAATGCCTGGGCGCCGACGAGCCTACGGTAGATGCCGAGGCCATCGTTATGCTCATGCGCTTCTACGAGGAAATCGGCATCCCCGCTTCCGAGACGCGTCTGCTGCTTAACTCCATGGGCTGCGAGAAGTGCCGCCCGGCGTACCGCGATTTGGTGTGCGATTTCATCCATAGCCACTCCGAAGAGCTGTGCGAAGAATGCAACCACCGTGCCGACCTGAACCCCCTTCGCGCGTTCGATTGCAAGAACGAGGCCTGCGGTGCCGTGATGGAAGGCGCGCCGAAGATCACCGACCACCTGTGCGACGATTGCCGCCAGCATTACGAAGCCGTGAAGGGGTTCCTGGACGCTGCCGGCATCGCCTATGTAGAGGATTGGCGCTTGGTTCGCGGGCTGGATTACTACACCCGCACCGTGTTCGAGATCCAGGTGGATACCGGCATGGGCAGCCAGAACGCCATCGGCGGCGGTGGCCGCTACGACAAGCTGTGCAAGGAAGTCGGCGGCCGCGATACCCCTGGCCTGGGCTTCGCTCTTGGCTACGAGCGTTGCGTTTTGGCGCTTGAGGCGCTGGGCAAGAAAACCGCGCAGGCTGCAGTTCCTGCTGCCTTCATCGCCAGCGTCGATGATTCCACGCGCGGTGTTGCGTTCAACTTGGCGCAGCAGCTTCGCGCAGAAGGCCTGTATGTCGAGGTGGACCATCAGAAGCGCAGCCTGAAGAGCCAGTTCAAGCTGGCCGACAAGTTGGGTGCCCGCCGTGTGGTGGTCCTGGGCCCCGACGAGGTTGCCGCTGGCGTTGCCAAGGTGCGCAACATGGAAACCCACGATGAGCACGAGGTTTCGCTAAGCGAGGTTGCCCAAGCGCTTCGCCAGGAATAGCTATGACGCGCCCGCCTGGGCGCTCGATGTATAAGACGGTTTGGCTGCCCCGGCGGCCTGGAACGATAGAAAAAGAGGAGCAAGCACTACCATGACCGATTACTTGAACGAGTACTGCATGCACTCCCACACCTGTGGGCAGCTGCGCCGCAGCGACGTCGATGCCGAGGTTACCCTGACGGGTTGGGTATGGCACAACCGCGATCATGGCGGTTTGATCTTCGTCGACCTGCGCGACCGCGATGGCTACACCCAGGTTGTGGTAGACCCCGATTGCGTTTCTGCCGACGAGTTCCATGTTGCCGAGCATCTTGGCCGCGAGTACGCGCTGGAGGTTACCGGCAAGGTCCGCGCCCGTATGGAAGATGCCGTGAACCCCAACATGGCAACCGGCGAGATCGAGGTGCTGGCAAGCTCCGTTAAGGTTCTGAACACTTCGGTTACCCCGCCGTTCTCCATCGAGGATGGCATCGAGACTGACGAGACCACCCGTATGAAGTGGCGCTACCTTGACCTTCGCCGCCCCGAGATGTACGCGAACCTGAAGCTTCGCCATGTGGTTGCCCAGGCTATGCGCTCTGCGCTGAACAAGCGCGGCTTCCTTGAGGTGGAAACGCCCATCCTGGCGAACTCCACCCCTGAGGGTGCTCGCGACTACATCGTTCCTTCCCGTCCGAACCCGGGCAAGTTCTACGCTCTGCCCCAGAGCCCTCAGCAGTTCAAGCAGATGCTGATGGTGGGCGGCATCGAGCGCTACTACCAGATTGCCCGCTGCTTCCGCGACGAGGACTTGCGTGCCGACCGTCAGCCCGAGTTCACCCAGGTCGATATCGAGATGTCGTTCGTCAAGGAAAACGACGTCATCGACATGATGGAAGGCGTGTTCCAGGAGGTTCTGGAAGCTGCCGGTGTTCAGCATGAGTTCCCGCTGCAGCGCATGCCCTGGAAAGAGGCCATGGATCGCTTCGGCTGCGACCGCCCCGACATCCGCTTCGGCATGGAGCTCGTCGAGCTCACCGAGATCGTGCGCGGCTGCGGCTTCGGCGTGTTCAGCAAGGCGGTAGAGGCCGGCAACATCGTTAAGGCCATCAACTGCAAGGGTGCAGGCGACTGGAGCCGTGGCGAGATCGAGAAGCTGGGCAACATCGCTTCCGAGAACGGCGCGAAGGGCATGGCTTGGATCGCCTACACCACCGACGGCAAGGAAAAGAGCCCCATCATCAAGTTCCTGGGTGATGAGGTTCATGCCAAGATCAAGGAGGCCATGGGCGTAGAGGCTGGCGACCTGGTGCTGTTCGCCGCCGACACCTTCGATGTGGCCAACGCGGTGCTTTCCGCCCTTCGCCTGCATATGGCCGAAGCGCTGGATATCCCGCGCGAGGGCCACAAGCTGCTCTGGGTCGTCGACTTCCCGATGTTCAAGCTCGACGAGGAAACCGGCAAGTACGCTGCCGAGCATCATCCGTTCACGATGATCCCCGAGGCCGACTGGGACAAGATCGAGTCCGACCCGCTGGCATGCGGCAGCTACAGCTACGACATCGTCATGGACGGCTTCGAGGCCGGCGGCGGTTCCATCCGTATCCACAACGCCGAGCTGCAGAAGCGCGTTCTTGCCCGTTGCGGCGTCGATGACGAAGATATGGAAGTGAAGTTCGGCCACCTTATCCACGCGCTTGAGCTTGGTGCTCCGCCTCATGGCGGCATCGCCATCGGCCTTGACCGCCTGGTTATGCTTCTGGCCGGCAAGCAGTCCATCCGCGACGTTATCGCCTTCCCGAAGACCAGCTCCGCATCCGACCCGATGACGGGTGCCCCGAATGCGGTTACGGCGAAGCA
>CAVDWN010000123.1:0-4687 GCA_963612535.1 Sphaerochaetaceae bacterium | reverse complement strand
GGAAGCTTCCAGCATCCAGCATGAAGAGGTTTCCGGCAAAACCGGCACCCCCCGCATGTCCAAGAAGGCCGGCAAGCGCCGCGTTTCGCGCAAGGCAGTTGCCATCGTTTCTGCCGTGTTGGTGGCTCTTGCGGTTGCAACATCGCTGTTGGCGTGGAACCAATGGCTTCGCTACGACGATGCGGCCGATATCCAGGGAACCTGGCGCGTGGAAGGCAGCACGGCAACCTTCACCATCACCGATTCCCAGATCCAGCTTACCGAAGAGGTTTCGTATCCCTACACGCTGGACGCCTTCGCCAAAACCATCAGCTTCAGCTTCGGCAACTACGAAGGTGGCGGCAGCTACGTGTTCTCGCCGGAGCGCGATGTGCTCACCATCACCGAAACCGCGCCCGATGCCGATGGCGGCACGGCAGCTACCACCTTGGTGAAGCAGTGAGCGAAGGCCAGCTGCCCCTAACCGTTCAGAGCCTGCGGGTGCGCCCAGGCCGCATCGAGCTTTCGGTGCGCGTGGCCAGCCAGCGCTATACGCAAACAACGCCCCAGCTCATAGAGCGATGCCTGCAGCTTGCCCCCACGTTGGGGGCGCATGCCTGCCGCAATGGGGTTGGGCCCACCTTTGGCGCGGTGATGAACGGCACCTCGGTTCCGCACTTGCTGGAGCACCTTGTGGTTGATGCGCAAACCCGTGCTTCCCAAAGCCCGCATCGGGTGTTCACGGGTACCACGCAATGGAGTGCCGAAGACCCGTTGGTGGCCAGCATCGCCGTTTCCTACGAAGACGACCTGGCGGCCCTGCGCGCGCTGAAGGAAAGCCTGGCCTTCTTGAACAGCGCCTTGGAAGAGCTGAACGGATAATCCCGTATCATTGGGGTGGGGCGAATCGGCGAAGGCCGAACTGGCCTGCTTTATGCTTGCGGCTTGGGTTGCTGGCTGCGCCGCATGGCGCAGCTGTGCAGACGGAACTGCCCCGCAAAACGAATGACGCACCCTTCGAAAGGGGAACGATATGAAGATCGTGGTTTTGATTGGCGGCTCTGCTTCGGAGCGCGAGGTTTCCTTGGCAAGCGGCAAGTGCGCCTGCGAGGCGCTGGAGCAGGCCGGCCACAACGTGGTAGTGCTCGAAGCCTCCAACGACTTGGCCGAAAACCTGCGCGCCGAGCGGCCTGATGCCTGCGTGGTTGCCATCCCGGGCAAGCAGGGTGAAGAGGGCACGGTTCAGGGCCTGTTGGAGTTCTTGGGCATCCCGCACATCGGCTCTTCGGCAGACGCGTGCCGCACGGTGGCCGACAAGAGCCTGCTTTCCGCCCATATGCAGACGTGCTGCGAGTTCTCGGGCGAGCAGACGGTGGCGGATTGGCCGCAGGGCTTCTGCTTCGCCAAGGCCGCGTTCGACGAGCTGGGGGCCATGGCGGTTATGGACCTGTGCGCCGAGCGCATCCCCGGCGGCTACCCCTTGGCAGTGAAGCCCGCATGCGGGGGCCTGGCATACGGGGTGCATAAGGTTTCCTCGAAAGAAGAGCTGGTAGACGCCCTGCGCGATGCCTTCACCTTCTGCAACCAGGCAATAGTGCAGCAGTGGGTGGAAGGCGTGGAGCTTTCCGTTTCGGTTCTGGGCAGCGGTTGGGATGCGTATGCCTTGCCGCCGGTGGAAATCGTGCCGCGCAAGGGGCTCTACCTTACCAACGCCCGCTTCGACGCCAATGCTGTGGACCGCTTCGCGCCGGTGCGCATGGAATCGCTTTCGCAGGACCAGGCTACGGCGCAGGCCATCCGCGCAGAGATAGAGCGCGCCGCGCTGGAGGTGTACCGCGCCTTCGGCATGGAAGGCTACGGCAGGGTAGACCTTATTTGGGACGGCGCCCAGGCCCAGGTTCTGGAAGTGGACGTTGCCCCCAGCTTCGCCGAGCACTCGCTGTTCTGCGAAGCATGCAACGCCGCCGGCCTTTCCCTTCCCGCCGTGCTCGACCGGCTGGTGGAAGGATAGGGCTTGCGGTTTCTTTCGCCTTGTTAACAAGAATCAACCGCGGGCGGTTTTGCGGCTTGCGCAGCTGGCTGCGCCCTTATAATGGCAAGATATACAACAATTTTTTGGGGAAGGTGTTCATCATGGGCAAGTTCGCAACGTTCATTGTAGGCGGCGCAGTAGGCGCTGTTGCCGGTCTGCTCCTTTCGCCCCGCTCCGGTTCCGAGAACCGCGCGCTTCTGGGCGAGGTTATCAGCGAGAAGGGCGGCAACTTCTCTTGCCCTGCTCAGGTTCAGGAAAAGGGCAAGCAGTTCGTGGAGGCAGCAGCTTCCACTTCCACCAAGGTGATCAACACGGTGGTAGACAACGGTGCGGAAGCCCGCAAGGCCGTTGTGCAGCGCGCCCAGAAGCTCACCCCCGAATCCGTGAAGTCGTTCGACGCCAATGGCGACGAGCTGCGTCAGAAGATCGAAGCCGCCCGTGAGCGCATTGCATCCCAGGTAGCCAAGAACGCAGAGGCTGCCCGCGATGCCGCGGTAGACAAGATTCCCGCCGTGGTAGACGCTGCTGCTGGCGCAAAGACCGCTGCCACCGAAGCCGCCGGTGCGGTAAAGGAAGCCGCTGCCGGTGCCGCTTCTGCCGTATCTGCCAAGGTGAAGCCTGCCGATTCTGCCGAGCCCGAGGTAGAGGGCGCACACGTTGCCCCCGCCCAGCCCGCGGAAGAAAAGCCTGCAGAATAAGGCCAAACGATTTGATAACGGTTCGGTTCCCCGTAGCAATAAGCAATATCGTGGGAACTGGACGCACGGCTCGTTAAGGGCCAATGGGGCGGCGGCCGATGGTCGCCGTTTCTTATGCTTGGGGCAAGCCCGAAGGAGACCCGTTGAAGAAGAGCGAATACCTAACAAGCAGCCTGCGCGGCGTTCCCGTGTACGAGCTGGACAAGAAGGGCGTCCCGCACAAGCGCATAGGCAAGGTGCATCGATTCGTGTTCCATCCCCATGCCCGTAAGGTTGTGGGCTTCACGGTGAAGCGCCCCGACATCGCCCTTATGGCGCATCGCTCCGACCTGTTCGTGGCGCTGGACAGCTTCGACGTGGAAGACGGCAAGCTGTTCGTCACGCTTACCAAGGCCGCTACCGGCAAAGCTGCCTGCAAACGCTTGGACGTTAACTGGGACGAATGCATCATGTGGCAGGGCATGCCCCTTATGACGCAAGACGAAAAGCGCTGCGGCTTCGTGGGCGATGTGCTGTTCGAAACCGAATCGGGCCAGGTGAAGAAGGTTGTGGTAGACCGAGGCACCACGGCTGATGTGCTGCTGGGATACGCGGAGCTTCCGGTGGGGCTTATCAAGGGCTTCAAGCTGGGCGTGGGCGACAAGCTGAACAACGAGGAAGGCGAAGACTTCCTGCGCGGCGCCATCATCGTTGCGCCCGAGGCGCTGGAAGTGGGCACCGAAGGCGGCTTGGCGCAGAAGGCCGGTGCGGCAAGCGCGGTGGCGGCGAACAAGGCTTCCAACGTTGCCCAGAAGGCAAAGCCCGTTGCCGCCGAAGTGGCGCAGAAGGCCAACGATGCCGCCGACAAGGCCGCCCATAAGGCAGGCGAAGCGGTGAATGAAGGCGCCTTCAAGTTGGGCGTTCAGCTGTCCAAAACCAAGGGCATGTTCTCCAGCTTCAAAGAGGAATACCGCAAGGCGGCGCATGGCAGCGAAGAGGAGGGCAAATGAGCGAATCGGAGCAGCAGACCGTTTCCGTTTTCGGCCGTAGCATAAAGAAGGCCGACCTTATCAAGCTGGGGGGCTTGGTGGCGTTCGTCGCCATCCTGTGCGTTATCGTGGCTGCGCTGTGGCCCAGCCTTTCGCTGCTGTTCGAGGAAGACGGCGTCAACAAGGTCATAGAAAGCATTCAGAGCAAGGGGCCCTTCGGGGTGTTCATCCTGCTGGGGCTTCAGCTGCTGCAGATAATCGTTGCGTTCATCCCCGGCGAAGTGGTGCAGGTTGCGGCGGGCATGCTGTACGGGCCGTTCTTCGGGTCGCTCATCATCTTGCTGGGCTGCGTTGTTTCAAGTGCCATCATCTACAAGTTGGTGCACAGCTTGGGCGCGCCGTTTGTGCGGTCCATGGTAAGCGAAGAGCATATGGTGAAGTTCTACGAGTTCGAGCGCTCGGGCAAGCTGAACCTCATCGTGTTCATCCTGTTCGTGATCCCCGGCATGCCGAAGGACGTGTTCACCTACCTGGTGCCGCTTACCTCTATGCGTATGCGAACGTTCCTGCTCATCACCACGGTAGCGCGCATCCCTGGCGTGATCATTTCCACCTATGCTGCCGCCGGCCTGGCGGAAGGCGACATAACAACCAGCCTTATCATCTTCGGTGTGGCGGCGGTGCTCATGGTGCTGGGCATCGTTTTCCGCGAGCGCATTATGGGCTTCTTCAGCGCGCAGAAAACCTACCACCATATGGACGAAGAGCGTAAGCGCCTAGCCAAGGAGCGTGAGCATGACCGCAACGCCTAATCAGCCGCCTATCCCGCCTGCGGGCAGCATGGCGCCCCAGGAAGGCGCGGGCCAGCCTGCCGTTTCGCAGGGAGCCGCCGAAAGCGCCCGTGATGCAGCGATTTGCGCTGCCGAAAGGGACCTGCAAGCAGCGCGAGAGGCCTTGTTTGCCGCCGAGCAAAGGCTGGCAGAAGCGCAGGCTGCGGTAGCGGAGGGGGG
>CAVDWN010000122.1:0-4702 GCA_963612535.1 Sphaerochaetaceae bacterium | reverse complement strand
CGCATTCATAAATTGTAACAGGTTGTAATACTTTTACTGGCAAACGGCGTGATGCTGTAGCGGCAGCTAATGAAACTGCCCCTATAACGCTAATGAGGAAATTCGAAGCAGGTGCGAACGCAATGCGAAAGTTTCTCCAAAAAAGAAGGAAGCCGATAGGGATCGGCTTCCTCCGGATGGGCTTTATGCCTTTGCTCTGTTGCAATTAGTCGATTGTCCTGACATCTGGCGGCAATGCCGTGCGATTATGGTTTCCGTTCCATAGATGAGCATCAATAAAATCGAGGATGCGATTCATTACCTCATCCGTTTTCATGAGCGGATCGCCGTGCATTGCCTCGGGGAATAGCTCAAGCTTCGCATGGTCCTCTCCGCAGACCATGTTCACTTTGCGCCACATGGAAAGTGACTGGGTGTAGGGAACGATCTGATCGTGCAGGCCATGTAGGTAATAGGCGGGCGGAAAGTCCTTGGATATGTAGTTGATAGGGCTGGCATTCGCCGCGGCAGCGGGGTTGTTTCGGGCAACGAAGCCGAGCATGATGTTATGGTTCTTCTCTGCGGGGTCTTGGCTATCTGCATCAGCTACGATGTTCCCATGTTGCCTATCCATGAGGAAGAGCGTGAACCAGTCGTCCATATCGATTTTGTAAAGATCGGTGGGGGAGAACACGCTAACCAGGCATTGGACAGAATCATCGATGTCCGGGTAGCCCAAGTGCTCTCCTTTCAGGATGTTCTTTCCGCCAAGCGCTGCTGCCATGTTCGCAAGATGCCCTCCAGCAGAATTGCCCATAATGGCAAACTTCTCGGGGTTAATCTTGTAGGAAGATGCGTTTGCCCGGAGGAATCGTATGGCGGTGCGAACGTCCTCAAGTGGTGCTGGCCAGTGCACTTCAGGGGCAAGGCGATATTCTATCGTTGCCATCGCATATCCCTGAGACATGAACTTGAAAACGCCCGGCATGGTGTTTTTGCGTCGGCCGCCCATTACCCAGCCGCCGCCATGAACAAAGATGATGAGAGGGAAGGGGCCATTGCCTTCATCGGGCAGGTAAAGGTCTAGTTTTTGGTCGGGATGATTGGTGGTTGCATACGGCACATCGATCCAACAGCGCTTGAATTGAGTGGTATCGATGTCTTTGAAGACGGGTGGTTGTGACATGGCTGCTCCTTTCGTCTTTGGTTTTAAGGGGATTGGTGCGGCGCGGGTTAGCGCCGCACCAAAGAGGGGCGCTTAGGCGGTTGCCTTTGATGGGTTCATCTCTTTCGCGTTTTCTGCCTTGATCTTCTCTGCGGCGGGTATAACTCCTTCGGTATGAGGTAGCTTCTCGCCCAATTTCATGCAGGCCATGATCATGACTGCGAAGATGACGATGAATGCGATTCCCGCGACGAAGACCGCATCGAATCCGCCGAACGTCTCAGAGATCCAGGGCCAAAGAATTCCTGCCGGGGCGGAGATGATCCCCGAAGGGAGCATGGTGCGTCCCCAGATGATGGCGTAGTTTTCGCCAGTTCCGTATACGGCACCTGCGACTAACGGAAGGAGAACGATGGGGCTTGCGTAGAACATTCCGAAGATAAGACCACCGATGGGTAGCAGTGCGGTTTGTGCGCCAAACCAGATGAACAGGATAGCGATGATGCCTACCGAGCAGGCAACGAGGACCGTTTTCTTTGGAGAAAGGTCTGAGCCGGCTCCAAGAAGGAACTTGCATATTGCCTGACCAGCCATGGTGAAGGAGGCAAGGCCGGCCCCTGTTACAAAAGCGGTTATGCCCGCAGTCTCAAGTGAATTGACGTATGTGGGAAAGAACTGCGCAACCAAGACAGTTGCATTTGCCAAGCCTGCTGCGACACAGAGGATGATGAAGCTCGAGCTTTTCGTGGCAATCTTTGGATCAACGCTCCAATTTCGCGATGCTGCTTTCTCCAGAGCATGTTCTTGACCTTTGTCGGATTCCTTGGATTCGCCCTTTTTGAGGTTCACGTAAGGAAGCATCCCTCGATCGGAGGGCTTGTTTCGGATGGCGAACAAAACGCAGGGCAATGCGGTGCAGGCAACGATGATGGCATTCACTAAGAACGCGGTACGGTAATCTGTAGCATTGATGATGGCTTGGTCGACTTGCAGGAAGATGACGCCACCAACGCCGGTGAATGCGGCTGAAAATCCAAGCAAGGCGCCAGCACGATCTTTGAACCAGCGGTTGATCAAGGTGGGGTTGAACAGGCCTATGCCGATCATTGCCGATGGCATCATGATCGCAGCGCTGATCAAGAATTGGATCAGAGATTGGCTGAACGAAAGGGACAGGAAGCAAATCACCACAAGGCTAACCAGTGTTGCCCCGACAAAGCGAAGGTCTTTGGTTGCGGCGATCTTCCCTACGAAGGGCCCTGCAAAAGCCATGATAAGGCCGCCGATGGTCATATACACAGTTACCTGCGAAACTTGTACTCCGTAATCTGCGGCAAGCAATGGGAAGAATATGCTCATGCAGCTGGTGACCAGCGCTCCAGGGATGAGCGCCATCACCATTGTCGTTAGGGCTATGGGTAAATAGGCAGCAAAAGGTTTCGCTACGAGTTGTTTCTGAGAAGCCATCTTACTTCCTCCTTTGTGTGTCCTTTTATGCGCCATTGTCCGGATCCCCATTCGGAGCGTTGACGCTTTTGTTTTATGACTAGGGCCGTTATGCTTCCTGTTTTTTGACAGGAAGCATTGACTACTTCATATGCTTGTCGAGAAAGGTGATCGCCTCCTTAAGGAATGCCTCTCTTTTGAATGCCGGGTCGTGGTGGTCGGCGCCCATGACCAACTTGAAATCCACCTTTTGGTCCCCTGCAATAAGCTTTGCCTTGTTGGCAAATACTTCCGATTGACCGTGTGGAACAAGATGGTCTTCGCTTCCTGCCCTGATCATGATTGGCGGCATCTGTGGAGAGAGGTAGTTGGCGGGTTTGCTGGCGTCCACTATCGCTCGTGGAAGCTGGTTCGCTGTTCCTCCCATGAATAGGGACTCTGGTGACATCGGATCATCGGAGGGGCGCTCAGTGCTTCCCTCCTGCATCTTTTGGATGCTTGTGAGCGAAAAATCTGTGCATGGGTACGTTGCAATGCAGCAACGCACATCTGTGCCGTAGGCGGAATCGCCCGTTGCCAAGTCTTCAAGCAATGGGACGTTAGGGCTAGTGGCGATCATCAACGCCATATAGGCGCCGGCCGAATTCCCCACTGCGGCAAAACGCGAAGGGTCGATTCCATACTGCGGGGCGATGGCCTTCAGGTGGCGAATAGCTGCCTTGCAGTCTTTCACCGGCTCGGGGAATTGGGCTTCTGACGATAGGCGGTAATTAACGCTTGCCACGGCGTAGCCGTGGTTCAGCGCTCCGAGATACACTGTTACCTGCATATCTTGTTTGTCTCCGGTGAGGAACCCGCCTCCGTGGAAAAAAGCAATCAGCGGAACAGGGTCGTCTTGGCATGCCTCTGCCGGCAAGTACAAATCGAGCCGTTGCCTCTCGTGTGAGCCATAGGGAATGTCGAGCCATTTCCGAGGAATCTTGGCCATATCCTCTGGGTCGATATCTGGCGAGGTTGGGATCTCGTCCAGTGTCCAGCGCAGATAGGTCTCATCGAATTTGTCTAGGAGCGCTTGAGGGATTCCGGGCGTAGCATTTTCCATCTTCGGCCTCCTTTCGAATGAACGTGTTCATTTATCTGCGGGATAGTGTAAGATCGAAATGCATATAACTCTACTAAATGATTTAGATAGATCCTATGCACATAGGGTATAAGGAGTTGAAATGGAACTCTACCAGTTGCGCTATTTTCAGACGGTTGCGCAATGTCAGAACATATCGCTTGCCTCGAAGGAGCTCCACGTCTCTCAGCCGTCATTGAGTAGATCGATTAAACGTCTTGAAGATGAGTTGGGCGTAGAGCTGTTCGATCGAGTGGGCCGGAGAATCGTGCTTAACGATAAAGGCGCAGTGCTTCTGGATTCGGTTCGCAAGGCGCTTGAGTCGGTGGATTCGGTGGAGCAAACGCTGTTTCGCTACATTCGGGACAAAAGCAGAACATTGAATGTCTTATGTCCGGTTCCGTTTGGGGATACCGATGAGGTTCTGATGGGGTTTATGCGCGAGAACCCTGATGTGTTTGTGCGGTTTTGCGCCGAGCCCACTCCTTATTTTGCAGGAGAGAGCCCCGACCTGACATTTTTCGCTTCGTTCACCAGACATGTTGAGCCGAACTACCGGGCTCTTGGCGAGGAGGAGTTTGTCCTTACGGTGCCCAAGGGGCATGTATTGGCAGAAATGGAGGAGGTGTGTTTGGCGGATCTGAGCGACGAATCGTTCGTCATGGTTCTTCCCAGCGCGGTTCGTTCGGTGATTGACGGCATGTTCATGGAAGCAGGGTTCAAGCCCCATGTGGTGATTGAGGATCAGGAATGCCGAAGGATCAACTCGTATGTTGCCAATGGCTTCGGAATCTCTATCTGCCCTTCGATAACCTGGTTCTCCCGATCTGACCTAGAGCAGGTGTCCGTTGTTCGAATCGCCGACGTTAAACGTAAAAGAACCCTCTATCTGAAAAGAAGGGAAAACAACTTGCCTTCGGCAGCTGCTGAAGCATTCAGCGATTATCTTGCAAGGTATTTCTCTTCGCTGGCAGAAGACGATCGGGGTCGTT
>CAVDWN010000121.1:0-4726 GCA_963612535.1 Sphaerochaetaceae bacterium | reverse complement strand
AGCGACCATAGGCACCGCTTGGATATCCCAGCGGCATCGGCAAGTTGCGCCTGCGTCAGGCCAGATTCCGCGCGGGCGTCTTTTATTGCATATCCGATGTCCAAGGCATCCAGCATTGCGGGCTCCGTTCGTCTCATATTTCGCAAAATATTGCGAGTCCAGGCATTCGCATTGTTCTGCGAGATTTACCCCCGGTAGAGTATGCCTATTGCTTGATTGCCTACAATGGTTGTTTGGAGGAAAGTTTCGGGGATGGAGGGCCAATGGAGCTTTACCAGATGCGCTATTTCAAAGCGGTGGCCGATTGCGGGAGCATGACAAAGGCAGCCGAAAGGCTCCATGTTTCGCAGCCTGCGCTTTCGAAGGCAATAAAAGCCCTGGAAGAGGAAATGGGCACATTGCTGTTCGACCGTGTGGGCAGAAGCATCGTGCTGAATGAGGACGGCCATGTAGTTCATAGGGCAGTGACCTATGCCATCGATTCGGTGGATGCGGTGCCGCAGGCGTTGAGCTCGTTCACGCGAACCCGAGCGCAGATGGTGAATCTGTACAACCCGGTTCCCATGGGCGACGATGCCAGCATAATCGCCTCGTTCCACAAAGAGCATCCCGATATCAGGGTGCGTTCAGCCATGACCAGAACGCAGGCCTTCGACGCCGACCAGTCGGACCTCACGTTCTTTTCCTCGCCTTCGGTACACGAAGGCCCCAACTACCTACTGCTTGGGGTTGAGCCATTCGTTCTGTCCTTGCCGAAAGACCATCCGTTGGCCGATAGGGAAGAGGTTGATCTGAAAGAGCTTTGCGACGAATCGCTGGTTACTGTTGCCCCTTGCCGCGTGCGATCCATGATCGATAAGCTTTTCGAGAGGAAGGGCCTCAAACCTGCCATCGCAGTGGAGGTTCAGCTGTGTCTGATCGTGAACGACCTGGTTGCTTCGGGGGTGGGCTACGGTGTGGCCCCGGCGGTTACCTGGTTCACGTCGGCGCATCGCGCCAAGGTGTCTGCCGTGCGCATACGCGATTGCGACATGAAGCGCTACATCTACCTGAAATGGCCGGAAAACTCGGTGCTGTCGGAGTCGACGCGTCTGTTCATCGGCTTTTTGGAGAAGCATTACGGGCGCCTGTGCTCGGCTTACGGGGCGTAGCTCCGCGTTGTTGCGCGGTGCCCGACTACGCAAAAAGGGCGGCGCCAAAGGGGTGGGCGCCGCCCTGGTATGCCGCGGTTATGCGGCATGGGGACTAAGGGGTGGTGGCAGAAGGGCAAAACTTTGGGTGTGGGCTGCGGAAAGCGACCCCAAAAGGTTCGCTACCCAAGGCACTCGCGTGCGTATTCGCGGGCAACGCCGTTGTACTCGGGAATGTCTATCATCCCGCAGCCCTCACGGTCGAGCTGCATTGCCTGCTTCTTGCCCTCGGCGTAAGGGTGCCATTCAGGCAGGCCCTCGCCGTTGGGGTTGCCTGTTTTCACGAAGTTGGTCCAGAAATCGCACATGGTATTCGAAAGGTCCAGGTCCTTCCCGCTGTACGGCCGCCAGCTGCGCAGGAGCGTTTGGAAGATGTAGAAGTGCTCGCTGGAGTGATGGGCGCCGTGCGGTGGCTCGCCTGGGTTCGCGTTGGTGAAATGGTAGACGTAGGCGTTCGTGCGGTCTGGCTGGCTTTGCCTTTCGGCAAGCGAGATCACGCCGCCAAGGAAGCTGTCGCGCATGCCTGTGGAGCATTCCATGATCCCGTCGCCGTAGGCGCGATCTTCTTCTGCCGTGCTTCCGATGATCACGGGAACGTCTGCAAAGTCGCCTTCGCGGAAAACATCGATCATGCTGCCCGGCAGGCCCGGGCCGCCGTGCACGGGGCTAAGGGGAAGGGGCGCTGGCGGAACCTTCTCGGTGAAGTCGAGCCACCCTTGGAACAGCTCCTTGCCAGGGATGGCGCGCAGTTCATCGAGGCTGTTCTTGCCGAAGGATTCCAGGAAGCGCTGGCTGTAGTCGCGGATGCCCGGTTCGTCGAACATGCCGCACAAGGGGCCGCCGCCGCTTTCCATGATGGCACCTGCGATCATGCCGCGGGATTCGGGCGAGCAAAGAAGGTTGTACGTGCTCAGCGCGCCCGCCGATTGCCCGAAGACGGTGATGCGGGATGGGTCGCCTCCGAAGGCCTCGATGTTCTCGTACACCCATTTCAAGGCCGCAATCTGGTCTAGCAGGCCGAAGTTGCCCCCGAACTCCGTTTCGGATTCGCTATCGAGCATGGGACAGCTGATGAAGCCGAACGGCCCAACGCGGTAGTTGAACGAAACGTATATCACGCCGCGCTGCGCGAACGCCTCGCCGTCCGTCTCGAGTTTCTGGCTGTAGCCTTGGATGTAGCCTCCGCCGTATACCCACAGCGCTACCGGGAGCTTTTCATCGGGGCTTTCGGCTGGCGTGATCACGTTTGCGTACAAGCAGTCCTCGGATGAAGGCCATTCGATAGGGTAGAACTCCTTGCGGAAGAAATCGCCCTCGGGCGGCCGCTTCTGCAAGGGGATGTCTGCATAGGTGTAGCACAGGCGCTCCCCGTCCCAAGGGTCCGGTGCCTCGGGGGCCCGCCAGCGCAGGTCGCCGACTGGTGGCTTTGCGTAGGGTATGCCCTTGAAGATGGTGCTTGCCTGGTAAGTGGTTGGCATGCCGCGCACGGTGCCGTATTGCGTGTTTGCAGTTAGGATCGCCACGGTGTCCTCCCTTCTTCAGCCCAGTGTTGGATGGCTGGGCCGTGTGTTCGGTTTGCAATGTTGAACCGTATCGCCCCTTTAGCCTAGCCAGCTGTCAGACACATTGTCCAATTGCCGCTTGGAAACAAACTGATAAACAGAAGGAATAAGCAATGGTATTAGTGGGAAATTATTTTTGTAAAAACCAAGTTTCAACTCGTTAATTATTCAGATAGCCAAGAAGGAAAACGTAGCTAATGCTGGAATGATAACCAGAGGGAAACAGTTTCTTTCCTTTTATTGATTGGACTCAACCTTCCCGCGGGGTCATCATTGGCCCAAGGAAAGGCATGGGATCGCCTTTCCGGAGGGGAAGTTCGGGCGCATTGCCGTTGTTGGGAAACGGCGTGGGCGCTCTGGCTACCTTGCCGTATCGCAAAAGGGAAGCCGTACCGGCATCAAAGCAGTGTTCCAGCTCTTGTGGGGAGAGGTTGGGTCGCTCCGCGCGGATCAGCGCGGGCAAGCTGTTTTTGCTGGGAGGCGCGAGCAGGCTCCCTGAAGGGGGAGCTTTTGAAAAGGAGAGGAAAGGGAGTCAATCATGGCTATACAGAAAGCCGCAGGCGGTGAGCTGAAAGTTGGCAGGGTAGCTCAATATGCGCCCATCGTTGCCGCCGGCATTATCTTCGGTTTCGTTCCCATGGCAATGCAAGCAAGTTGCCTGGGCGTTTACTACACGGCTATCTCACAAGGCTTCGGCTGCGAGGTGTCTGCCGTCACTATGTACCTTACCGTGGGGTCGATTTTCGGCGCCGTTATCACGCCTATAGTAGGTAATCTTTATGCGAAGTACGACCTGAGGGTCGTGACATCATGCCTTGCCATCTGGGTGGCGCTCTGCTTCATCGGCATGGCGATGGCGCCGTCGGTTGAGGTGTTCGTCCTTTGCGGCGCATTGCTTATTCCTGGGACCGTCGGCATGTTCAACCTGGGTATGCCCACGCTGATCAACCGCTGGTTCAAGGACTATTCGGGCACGCTCATCGGCATCTGCGCTGCTTTCACCGGATTTGGCGGCGTGGTATTCATTCCCGTGGGGCAGATGGTCATGAGCGCAGCCGGCGACTACCATACGCCGCTGTTCCTGTATGCGGCCATCGTCCTTATCGCTTGCCTACCGCTTACCATCTTCGGTATCCGCTCCTACCCGGCCGAGCGCGGTCTTCTTCCCTACGTGTCGGCTAAGTCTGCCACGCAGGGCGGCGGTGCCGCAGCGGTTGCGAAGGCAAGGAACTGGACCGTTGATGCGAACAAGGTTATGAAGACCGGCGCCTTCTGGTGCTTGGCCATCTCCATCGGCCTGTGCAACATGGTAGTGCTCGTTGCCCGATTCTTCGCAACCTACGTGAATGAGCTCGCTGCTGCCGGCATCGCGGTAGCAGTGACGGGTGCGGCAATCGCAACCATCCTTTCGGGTGGCCAGGCGGTTGCGAAGGTCCTTATGGGCATCTTCACCGACGCCATCAAGATCAAGCCCGTTGTGGTTATCGCTTCCATCAGCGGCATCGTCTGCTTGGCGCTTATCTCGTTCTTCCCGACGACGCCTTTGTTGCCCATTGGCGCCGCATGCTTCGGCTTCTACTACTGCTCGACCGCCGTTGTTGCGCCTTTGCTGGCCAATGCGGTTCTTGGCACCGGCAAGAACTTCTCGAAGGCCTACAGCCGTGTTACTGCGGTGGCGTACATCATGGGTATGCCGGCTGGCATCATGTGGCCCCTGATCGCCGAGAACTTCGGCGGCTACGTTGCGGCGTTCATCGTTGCCATGGTCTTTATCGTGGCATTCGCGGCACTCTCCCTTACTTCTCTGCATCTGAGCAAGAACATCGAGCGCATAGAAGACACCGGCGAGGAAGACGATGTAGCTGAAGCTGAGCAGGCTGCCGCGGCATAAGGCACAGCTGCAATAAACAGAACCCCATCTCGAACGTCGGCCCGGAACTCCTTCTCCGGGTCGGCGTTTCTGTCTGGTTTGGG
>CAVDWN010000120.1:0-4735 GCA_963612535.1 Sphaerochaetaceae bacterium | reverse complement strand
CGGGAAACATACCCCATAAGCTGAGGGTCGGGCTGCGAAAGCTGCAGCATGGCAGCCATGGAATCGGGGGTCATGCGAAGCAGAAGCGACCCATCCATCTCGGTAGCATCTTCCAGCGAAGCATCCAGCAGCTCTGCCGCTGCGCGCGGGTCGTCGTCCCCGTGGGCGCGCTGAAGGCTTTCGCGGATAGCGCCCGCCAGCATCAAGAACATGCGCATAAGATAATCCTGCGTGAACATGCTATTCCCCTCCTGGGCAGCGAATTCCCAAATGGCTGTAGGCGCGCTCGGTTGCTTGGCGCCCCTTGGGCGTACGAACCAACAGGCCCTGCTGCAGCAGATAGGGCTCGTACACGTCTTCGATGGTATCGGGCTCTTCCGAAAGGGCCGAAGCCAAGGTGGTAAGGCCCACCGGGCGCCCAGAGAACTGAACGCACAGCAGCTCCAATATGCGGTTGTCCACCGGGTCGAGCCCGAGCGAGTCCACCTCGAAGAAAGCCAGCGCCTGGGCTGCGCAGTCTTCGTCTATGGGCGATACGCCCTTCACCTGCGCCCAATCGCGCACGCGTTTCAGCAGACGGTTTGCCAAGCGCGGGGTGCCGCGGCTGCGCCGGGCAATCTCCAACGCGCCCTCTTCCAAGATATCCACGTCCAAGATCTTGGCCGACCGGCGCACGATAAGCGCCAGCTCTTCAGGCGCATAGTAGTTAAGGCGAAAGGCTATGCCGAAGCGGTCGCGCAAGGGGCCGGTCAGCAAACCCGTTCTTGTGGTGGCACCGATCAGGGTGAAACGCGGAAGATCCAAGCGAATCGATCGCGCGGCCGGGCCTTTGCCCACCACGATATCGAGCGCGAAATCCTCCAACGCCGGGTACAGCACTTCTTCCACCATGCGGTTCAAGCGATGGATCTCGTCGATGAACAGCACATCGCCCTCTTCAAGGTTGGTGAGGATGGCCGCCAGATCTCCCGTGCGCTCGATAGCCGGGCCGCTCGTCGTTTTGATGCGAACACCCAGCTCGTTGGCAACCACCGCGGCAAGCGTGGTCTTACCCAAGCCCGGAGGGCCCGAGAACAGGATGTGGTCCACCACGTCGTTTCGCGCCCGCGCCGCCTCGATAAGGATGGAAAGGCTGTCCTTCACCTTCGCCTGCCCCAAGTACTCGGACAGACGAACCGGGCGCAAGCTGCGGTCCAGCGCAAGGTCGTCTTCCACAAGGCCAACCGAGCAGGTGCGCTCGGCAGCATCGGCGCCAGCGCGCAGCGGATTGCCAGAAGCCGCCATGGGCGCCTCGAACAGCGCGCTCTCTATTTCAAGGTCATTGGACAACTTAACACCTTACCAGCCAGCGGCTTACTTACCTAAACGCCTCAAAGCGTACTGCAAAAGACCCGCCTCGTCTGCATTCGCCGGCGCGCCCTTCAAGGCAAGCTCGGTTTCCTCGGAGGTGAAGCCCATGGAAAGCAGCGCCTCTGCCGCGCCCTTCTTGGCATTGGCCGACTGGGCAGAAACGCCCGGCAGAGCTCCCTGATCGGAAGCGGCAAACGAATCTTTCAGCTCCAAAACGATGCGGGAAGCCATCTTCTTCCCCACCCCCGGAACACGCTGGATGGCGGCAAGGTCCTGCGCAACGATGGCCGCTATAACCTCTTCCGGGTCGTAGGTGGAAAGCACCGACAACGCCACCTTCGGGCCAACGCTCGAAACCGAGACCAGCTTCGAGAACACTTCCTTTTCACCTTGCGAGCTGAAGCCGTACAGCACCAGCGCATCATCGCGCACCTGAAGGTGCGTAAGGACCTGAACGCTATCGCCCGTCTGGCCAAGGCGCGAAAGCCCCCGGCCCGACATGGCAACCTCGTAGCCGATGCCGGCCACCTCGATGATGGCGGAGGTTGCGGTTTTCGCGGCAACCGTTCCGTGCAGGAAGGAGATCATGGGCAAACGCTCCTTTCGCGTACGCCGAACGAATGGGTGGTGTAGCAGATGGCGGCAGCGAGCGCATCGGCGGCATGGTCGGGCGAAGGGGGCTTTTCCAAGCCCAGAAGCTGCTGCACCATGTACTGCATCTGCCGTTTATCGGCAGAGCCGGAGCCAACCACCGCAAGCTTTATCTGGCTAGGCGAGTACTCTGCCAGGCCCATGCCGGCCCCCGCGCAGGCAACCAAAGCCGCGCCGCGCGCCTGCCCGGTGGCGAAGGCGCTTTTGGCGTTGTTGCCGAACCATACGGTCTCGATGGCCACGCTTTCCGGGCCATAACGGCGAACCACTGCGCTAACCTGCTGATATATGGTTCCCAAACGATCATGGAGCAAGGAGCTGGGGCCGGTTTCCACGCAACCGTAGGCAACGCAGGAAAGCTTCGCCCCCTGCTGGCAAACCACGCCCCACCCCGTATGGGCAAGGCCCGGGTCTATGCCGAGTATCGTTCGGTAACTGGCCATGCTTCCCTTTCAAACAAACATTTGTTCGTATAATAGCACAACAAGCTAACGAACATGAGAACGGGGGAAGGCGAGGTGCGAGTTAAGTTTTGCGGGAAAACCGGCTGGAAGCTTTGCCAACAAGACGCAACCGGCCAGGGTTTCGCTAAAGGCCTATGCTCTTGAAATACTCGAGCCACTTGTCGAAGGACTCGTCGCTGATGGCGTGCTCCATCTGGCATGCTTCCTCTTCGGCAACCTCCAGGGAAAGGCCCACCTTCTCGTTCAGGAAGCGGGTCAGCTTCTCGTGGCGCTCGAGCACCGACTTGCCGTAGTTGTACCCGTCTTCGGTAAGGGTGATGTCGCCGTAATAGGGCTGGTCAAGCATGCCGGAAGCCTTCAGGCTGGCAACCGCCTTCGAAACAGAGGCCTTCGAAACCCCCAGCTTGGAGGCGACATCAACCGAGCGAACCGCCTGAGTATCGGTGCCGCCCAGCATAACGATGGCCTCAAGGTAGTCCTCGTGCGACATGGATACCTTTTCCATATTCCATTTCCCCTCTCCGGCGAAAACCGGTTTTCAGAACAGATTGCACTGCCATGCAGGAACAGGGCTCATGGTGAAATCTGCCCCTTTACGCGAAAACGCCGCAGTACGGCACTGCAGCGCATGCGTGAAATGGGCGTTTCGAATGCAACATGCATAGCTAGCTCCATAGTATACTTGTCCCACACTGCAAACCTTCACGAAAGATGGATTCATGCCTACCAATCGTTACGTTGACACCCGCGGACGGTGCGCCGAGCCGGCAACCTTCACCGAAGCCGTTGTGAAAGGCCTTGCCGATGGCGGCGGTCTCTTCGTCCCTGAAGCGCTTCCGCACCTCAGCCTGGAAGAAGTCCTGTCGCTGGCGAAGCTCCCTTACGCCAAGCGCGCAGCATATATCTACCGCTCCTTCAACATCGACCTGCCCGAGGGCAAGATCGACGAGCTCATGGAAGCCACCTACGGCAGCCGTTTCGACGACGAGGCAATCTGCCCCATCCACTCCATCGACGACTCCACCCATGTGCTCGAGCTGTGGCATGGCCCCACCAGCGCCTTCAAGGACATGGCGCTGCAGTGCCTGCCGAACTTCTTCAGCGCCAGCGCACAGCAGCTGCGCGAACAGGGCAAGCTAAGCAACACCTTCCTTATCCTGGTGGCAACCTCGGGCGATACCGGCAAGGCCGCGCTCGAGGGCTTCAAAGACCAGAACGGCGTGAAGATCGCCGTCATGTACCCCGACGGCGGCGTGAGCGACATCCAGTACAAGCAGATGGCAACCCAGGGCGGCAGCAACACCATGGTTTGGGCCGTGAAGGGCAACTTCGACGACTGCCAAACCGGCGCGAAGAACGTCTTCGGCGACGAGGCTTTCGCCAAGCAGATCATGGAAGGCAGCCAGGTTGCCCTTTCCAGCGCGAACTCCATCAACTGGGGTCGCCTGCTTCCCCAGGTTGTGTACTACGTCTCCAGCTACGCCGAGCTCGTTGCCCAGGGCAAGCTCGAAGCCGGCAAGCCGCTTGATGTCTGCGTTCCCACCGGCAACTTCGGCAACATCCTTGCCGCCTGGTACGCAAAGCAGATCGGCACGCCGCTGGGCACCCTGTTCTGCGCCAGCAACGAGAACCGCGTGCTCACCGACTTCATCAACACCGGCAGCTACGACATCTCCGAGCGCAAGTTCGTGCTCACCCCCTCCCCTTCCATGGATATCCTGGTTTCCTCGAACGTCGAGCGCCAGCTCTTCGAGCTCACCGGGCGCAACGCTCAGGCAATCGATACCTGGATGAGCGAGCTCAAGCAGAACAAGAAGTTCTCGGTAGACGCCGAAACCCTTGCCAAGCTGCAGGCAGACTTCAAGTCCGACTCGGTGGACAGCGCAACCTGCCTGGCAACCATCAAGGAAGTGCTCGAGCAGCACGGCTACCTTATCGACCCGCACACCGCCGTTGCCTACAAGGTTGCCGAGCGCCTTCGCGGCGAAAACCCCGTGCTCATCGCCTCCACCGCGCACTGGGCGAAGTTCGGCGAGAACGTCTACCGTGCCCTTCATGGGCTGAACCCCGGCGATGCCCTGCCTGCCCAGGTTGCAGAGCTCAGCGGATGCCAGTTGAACGACCTTATCGCCGACGAGGCGAACAGCCATAACATCCCGAAGGGCCTAGCCGAACTGGATTCGCTGCCCATCCGTTTCAAAGACGTAATCGAGGGCACCACCCCCGCCATCGAAGAGGCGGTTCTCTCGTTCCTGAAATAGGCCAACACC
>CAVDWN010000119.1:0-4794 GCA_963612535.1 Sphaerochaetaceae bacterium | reverse complement strand
AGGGGCGCCTGTTTTGTGCCGTCTTTCCGGGCATCCGCTTTCGCCACCTAGCCAAGATTGAACGCGTTCTAAAAGCAGCACCCCTGTGACGTGGGGAAATATGCGAGGATGAAGGCATATACAAAGATGCTATAACCTGGAGCTTGCTTGTTCTGCGCTAGCGGCCCTGTGACCAGCAAGTACGGTGCTATACTCCGATTCAAGGGAGCCGAAGAGGATTACGGCTTTCAATAAGCGGCATCAATATCAAGCCTGAAACGCACGATGCCAAGAGGAAGAGCCTGCCCGTAGAAGGCGCGCTCTGAACAAGGGGAAGGAACCAACATGTCCGAACGTATTACCGGCCACACCGAGCTCATCGGCCTTATGGCTTACCCTATCCGTCACTCCGGCTCTCCTGCGATGCACAACGCCGCATTCGCCAAGCTTGGCTACGACTACGCTTACCTCTGCTTCGAGGTTGGCGCCGACGAGATCGAGGCTGGCGTTCAGGCGCTTCGCACGTTGAAGATGCGCGGCTCCAACATCTCCATGCCCAACAAGACCATCGTGGGTCAGTACCTCGATGAGCTTACGCCTGCTGCCCAGATGTGCGGTGCGGTGAACACCATTATCAACGACAACGGCCACCTTACCGGCACCATCACCGACGGTACCGGCTTCATGGAGTCTGCCCGCGACAACGGCATCGATCCCATCGGCAAGAAGATGACCATCGCCGGTTGCGGCGGCGCCGGCACCGCCATCCAGATCCAGGCAGCCCTCGACGGCGTGGCCGAGATCTCCATCTTCAACCGCAAGGACGATTTCTGGGCCCGCGGCGAGGAAACCGTGAAGAAGATCAACGAGATGACCGACTGCAAGGCAACGCTCTACGACCTGGCCGATCTTGACAAACTGAAGGAAGAGATGGCCGATTCCTACCTGTTCGTGAACGCCACCAGCGTGGGCATGCCTCCGCTGCAGGATCAGTCCATCATTCCCGACAAGTCCTTCTTCCATAAGGAACTCAACGTCATCGACGTTCCCTACGAGCCCCGTTGCTCCATCATGCGCCAGATGGCGAAGGATGCCGGCTGCAAGACCATGAACGGCCTTGGCATGATGCTCTTCCAGGGTTCCGCTGCTTTCGAGCTGTGGACCGGCGAGCCCATGCCCATCGAGTACATGAAGGAAACCCTCGGCATCAACTACGACGAGTAATCGGGCCGGCAGTAAGGAGCAACCAGCATGAAGACAGTAAACGTCCGCGGCGTGAACATCGGCGAAGGCCGCACGAAGATCTTTTCCTCCCTGTGCGGCAAGGACCTTGCCGACCTGGTAGATCAGGCGCATGCCCTGCGCGGCATCCCGGTAGACGTGGCCGAATGGCGCCTTGATTGGTTCGATCAGGTGTTCGACACCGAGGCCCTGCTCGCCGCGGCAAAGGTGCTGCGCGAAACCGTGGGCGACATGCCCATCTTGGCAACCTTCCGATCCAAGGCAGAAGGGGGCGAAAAGGAAGTGGAGCCCGCCAAGTACGCCGAGCTTAACAAGGCGCTTGCCGAAAGCGGTTTGGTTGACATCGTGGATATCGAGGCGTTCATGGACGATGCCATGGTGCCCCAGCTCATCGCCGATGTGCATGCAGCCGGCAAGTTCGCTCTGCTTTCCAACCACGACTTCGAGAAGACGCCTTCTTACGACCAGATCATCGCGAACTACCAGAAGATGCAGGACCTGGGCGCCGACATCGCCAAGATCTCCTATTGGCCCAACAGCCGCAAGGACGTTCTGATGACGCTCGATGCCACGCGCGAGATGTTCGAGAACCACGCGGAGATCCCGCTGCTGTGCGTTTCCATGTCGCCTTTGGGCACGCTTGCACGCCTTACCGGCGAGTTCGTGGGAAGCTGCGCCACCTTCGGTGCCGCCAAGCAGGCTTCCGCTCCCGGCCAGGTAGACGTCAAGTCGCTCGACCAGGTGCTGAACACCTTCCACGCAGCGCTTTAGGCGGCATCGGGCCAGCGCTTCTGCGTAGCGCATAAGGGCATTGCCTGGGCTTTCCGGCCCGTTTCTTGGAACCGCGGCTAGGGCCGCGGTTCTTTTTTGTGCGCATGGGTAGGGCAGCGGTGTTTTACGGTAAGATGATCAGGATAATGACGATGAAAGGATGTGCCCATGGGCTCTGAGTACAAGTACAAGCGCGTTCTCCTGAAGCTTTCCGGTGAAGCGCTGATGGGCGAGGCCGGCTACGGCATCGACCCCAAGGTTGTCGAGGAGCTTGCGGTTCAGATCAAGGAAATCGTGGAAGACGGCATCCAGCTTGCGGTCACCGTCGGCGGCGGCAACATCTTCCGCGGCCTTGCCGGTTCCGCCGAGGGCATGGATCGCGCCCAGGCCGACTACATCGGCATGCTGGCAACGTGCATGAACGCCCTTGCCCTGCAAGACGCCTTCGAGCGCCACGACATCCCCACCCGTGTGATGAGCGCTATCGAGATGCGCCAGGTTTCCGAGCCCTACATCCGCCGCCGTGCGGTGCATCACCTGGAAAAGGGCTACGTGGTGATCTTCGCGGCCGGCACGGGCAACCCGTACTTCACCACCGACACCACGGCGGCCCTGCGTGCTTGCGAGATCAACGCCGAGTGCCTGATGAAGGCAACCAAGGTCGATGGCATCTACGATGCCGACCCGGTTACCAACCCCGACGCCAAGCGCTTCGAGACCATCAGCTACCTCGAGGTGCTCTCGCGCGAGCTGCACGTCATGGATTCCACGGCCACTTCGCTGTGCATGGACAACAAGCTGCCCATCCTGGTATTCGACCTTATGGTTCCCGGCAACATCTCCCGCATTTTGAAGGGCGAGAACATCGGAACCACCGTTACCGCATAGGGCGGCGCATCGAAGGCGTCACGTACTGGCGCAGCTATTCCGCAAACTACAGGGGAAGGACCCAAGATGATCAACGACATCATGGACAAGGCGCAAAAGCGTATGGAAGGTGCCGAGCAGCAGCTGGCCAACAACTTCGCTTCGGTTCGCACCGGTCGCGCGAACGCGATGATCCTCGACCGCGTGAAGGCCGACTATTACGGGGTTCCCACTCCCATCAACCAGATGGCTGCCGTTAAGACCCCCGATGCCCATACCCTGGTCATCGAGCCTTGGGACAAGTCGGCCCTCGGCGGCATCGACCATGCCATCCAGGAAGCCAACCTTGGCGTAATGCCGAACAACGACGGCTCCGTTATCCGCCTTTCCTTCCCGCCCCTTACCGAGGAGCGCCGCAAGGAATTCGTGAAGGAATGCCGCGGCTATGCCGAGGAAAGCCGTGTTGCCATCCGCAACGCTCGCCGCGATGCTAATTCCGCGGTAGAGAAGGCGGTCAAGGACGACGGCCTGCCCGAAGACGATCAGCGCCGCGCCGAGGCCGATATCCAGAAGCTCACCGACCAGGCTATCGCCAAGATCGACGACGCCCTGGCCAAGAAGGAAAAAGAGCTGATGGCCATCTAGCCTTCTAAGGGCTTTCGAAATGAATCATGCGCCGGCCATACGTGCCGGCGCTTCAGGTTGACGTGCAGACAGGAAACGTTGGAGGTACACGGAAATGAGACAACCGCTTGATTACATCTTTCCCAACCCTCCTGCGGGGCTTGATCCCAAGCAGCTCGACCAAAGCCGGGTTCCGCGCCATATCGCCGTAATCATGGACGGAAACGGGCGTTGGGCGAAGAAGCGCGCGCTCAATCGCCTGCGCGGGCATAAGGCCGGCATCGAGGCGGTGCGCGAAACCATCCGCTGCGCCAACGACTGCGGGGTGGACTACCTTACCATCTACTCGTTTTCCACCGAGAACTGGAAGCGCCCGCAAGACGAGGTAACCGGCCTGATGGAGCTTTTCGCCAAAACCATGTTGGCGGAAGTGGACGGCCTGCATGAAGAGCATGTGCGCGTGCGCACCATCGGCGACCTTTCCGCGCTGCCCCAGGAAACCCGCGATGCCTTCGATGCCGCTTGGGAGAAAACCAAGGGCAACGACGGCATGACGCTGGTTGTGGCGGTGAACTACGGCTCCCGTCAGGAAATCCTGAATGCCGCCAAGGCCTACGCCGACGCCGCCATTGCGGCGCACGACGCCGGAAGTTCCCTCGAATTGGACGAGGCTCTGTTCGAAAAAGGCCTCGATACCGCCGATATCCCCGATCCCGATCTGCTTATCCGCACTTCGGGCGAAATGCGCATCAGCAATTTCCTGCTTTGGCAGATAGCCTATTCCGAGTTCGTGTGCACCGATGTGCTCTGGCCCGACTTCAACCGTTACGACCTTTTGCGCGCCATGCTGGAATTCCAGGGACGCGACCGCCGCTTCGGGGCGGTGTAGCGGATGGCGAAGACGCGCATACGCAAGCCGTTCCTCCGGGGCGAAGGCGACGCTGTCGGTAGCGGCCTTACCACCGAAGTGCAACACATAGAGGCCCATGTCCTTCCCGGGGAAGACCAGCAGCCTGCAAAGAAGAAGGCGGCAGGCCCCAAGCCGGGCAAGAAGGCCAAGCAACCCAGCAACCTTGCCGTTCGCATTACCACCGGTGCGGTGTATATCGCGCTTACCGTGGTGTGCATCTATGCGTCCGAGCCCACCACGGCCATCTACCTTTCGGTGCTCAGCGCCATCTGCGCCGGCGAGTTCTACTATATGCTCCGCTCCGATGCGAAGCTGCCCAACGAGTTCCTAGGCATATGCGCGGCCGCGCTTTTCCCGCTGGCCACCTGGCTTTTCGGCCTTTCGGGTGTTGTTGTGGTGCT
>CAVDWN010000118.1:0-4832 GCA_963612535.1 Sphaerochaetaceae bacterium | reverse complement strand
CCGCAAAGAATCGATGGGAGATGGGCTAATATATGAAGCAGATTCATGGTTTTCCGTGCAATGCGTTCATCGGACGAAGCGCCTGATGAACGGGGCGTTCGACGCGGGAAACCTGCAAGGAGGGGGCTATGAACCTTGCGCAGCTAACCTATTTCTGCCATTTGGCCAAAACCGAGCATTACACGCGCTCGGCCGAGAGCCTGCATGTGTCGCAGTCTGCCCTCTCGCACTCCATTTCCTCGCTGGAACGCGAACTGGGCTGCTCGCTGTTTCGCAAAGTGGGGCGAAACGTTCAGCTCACCGACGACGGCAGGGTGTTCTTCGGCTACGTTTCGGAAGGGCTTGCCAACATCGACCGCGGCGTGGCCGAGATCGACCGACGCCACGGCAGCCTTTCCGGCTCCATCAACGTGGGGGCCATAGCCACGGTGCGCTCCCATTACCTGCCCGCCGCCATGCAGCAGTTCCGCAGCGCCTTCGGCAACAGGACCGAGTTCCATGTGCTGCAGGGCGAAACGGCGCCGCTGAACGAAAAGCTGGAGCAGGGCATTTGCGACCTGGTGCTGGCGGGGCCGGTCCACAGGCCGGGAATAGCCTGCACCACCCTGTTCTACCAGCGGCTGGTGGTTGCCGTGCACCGCAACCATCCGCTTGCCGCGCTGAAAAGCGTGCGCTACGAGAACCTGGTGGGGCATACGGTTATCACCTACCGCCGCGGCATCACCTGCGGCGAGGTGCTGGAAGCCTTCCTGCAGAACACCGACGCGCCGCTGGCCAAGCTCAAGCTGGTGCGCAACTACGAAGACGAGGTTATCCTGGGCGCACTGGCCGTTCATGAATCAAGCGTGGCGCTTACCATGCTCACGTCGAACCTGCCGCCCGACCCGGATATGGTTATCTTGCCGCTCGATGTTCCCGGGGCGAAGGAGTTCTATCCTATCTCGCTCACCCGGCGCGAAGGGGCAAGCCCCAACCCGGCAACCCAGGCGTTCATCGACTTCCTGCTCGCGTTCAAGGCCCCGCCCTACGAACGCAGCGACTTCGCCGATAGCGATTAAGGGGGCGCCGGCCGAACCTGCAAGGCACCGCGGAGCGCAGGGCACCCAGGGCTCGCACGGTCAAGCCGCCGACTTCGCCGCCATCCGCCCGTCCAACCAACCGTCACGAATCAATCAAAGGGGAGATTGCCGTGAACCTTTCACAGCTGTACTACTTCAGGAAACTTGCCCAAGTGGGCTACTTCAACCGCGCCGCAAAAGAGCTGTTCATCACGCAGCCGGCGCTTTCCACTTCCATTTCCAGCCTGGAAAAGGAACTGGGCGTCACGCTGTTCGAGCGCAGCAAGAACGGCGTGCACCTTACCGAAGACGGCGAGGAGTTCAACCGCCACATCGCCGTGGCGCTTTCCGAGGTGGACCGCGCCGTAAGCGCCATGACCGACCGCGCCGAGCACAAGAGCACCGTGCGCATTGCCACCACCGAATCGGTGCAGCGCAACCAACTGCCCCAGCTGCTGAACGCCTTCCGCCAGGCATACGATGCGCCGGTGGAGTTCGACATCGCGGTTACCAACACGCAGGAATCGCTTACCGGCCTGCGCGAACGCGCCTTCGATGTGGCGTTCTGCACCTACGTGCCCGACCTGCCCGACATGGAAACCGTGCAGTTCACCACGCAGAACATCGTTGCCGCCATGAACCTGGGCAACCCCTTGGCCTGCAAGGACGAGGTAACGCTGGAAGACCTAAGCGAGCACCAGGAGAACCTTATCTCATACAACCAGGCAAGCTCGCAGTTCACGTTCCGCATCTTCGACGGGCTGCTTTCCGACCACGGCCTTTCGTTCAAGCAGCGCTTCTCGAACGAGATCGGCGCCATGTCGTTGCTGCTTTCCGACGAGCGCTCCATCGCCCTGATGCTCGACGTGGTGGAAGACATCCCCTTCCCTGGAACGAAAACGCTGCCCATCAAGGAATTCGAGGGCAAGTTCCACCTGGTTTCGATGACCTACCGCAAAACAGCGGCGCTCGACCAGACCACGCGCGCCTTCGTGCGCTTCGCCTGCGAGCAGCTGGGCGACCGCGACTTCGGGGTGCCCATCGAGGAAACCTACCTGAAGGGGCACATGGGATAAAGCGTGCACAAGGCCGGCGGAGCTATTCGGCGCCTCCCTAGGCCAGGGTGCGCCCGTCGAGCACCAGCAACGCCACCAGCAGCACGGTAACGCCCACCGCGATGGCCAAGGTGGCCACCCGGTTCTTCGTGCTTTTCTGGATGCAGAACGTCATCACGAAAACGGATGCGAAGCACACCAATGCGCTGAGCAGGTGAAACGGCGGGGTCTGTATCGCCTTCATGGTGTACGACACGCCCAAGAAAAGCTGAAGCGTGCAGCCCAGGCCCAAAACGATGGGGCCGAGCGCGTTCTGCTTCTGGATGAAATAGGCAACGAAACCGCCGGGCAGGGTGAACAGCGTTGCCGGCCCCCAGATGCTGGAATAGTAATACAGGGCCATATCGGCACCAAGGTGGCCGCACAGCACCTCCACGGCAAAGACAAGCGGCTGGCTAACAAGGAAGAACACGAAGGTCTTCAGCGCCGATTCCCAGCCCTTCTTGCAGTTGCAGGCAATGATGAAGGCGAAGATGACCCACCATTCGTAGCTGATGGCGATGTCCCTGAACGAGGTGCCCTCGGTTGCGGGGATAGACCCCAGGATGCCGGTGATCAAACCTGCGCCGATGGCGAACAGGACCACTCCGGGCCAGCCCATCTTAAGACCGCCGAACAGTTTACCCATGCAAGATCCTTTCATCACGCAACCGAACCATGCGCAGCGCATTTTCCTCTACTTACCCGCCTGCCAGCAGGCCCTGCAAACCTACGCTTGCAGCTGTGCAACTTCGTCTATCCACGCCCGAGCGCACGCATCCGACGGCATGCGCAAGTCGCCACGAGGGGAAACCGCAACGCTGCCCACCTTCGGGCCGTCGGGCAGGCACGAGCGCTTGAACTGCTGGGCAAAGAAACGCCAGCAGAACGTGCGCAGCCACTTCAAGATGGTGGCATCGTCGTAGCGCCCGGCGAAGGCGATCTTCGCCATGCGGTATATCTTCGCCGGCGGGAAGCCCTGGCGAAGCATCTGGTACAGGAAGAAATCGTGCAGCTCGTAAGGGCCAACCAGATCTTCCGTTTTCTGCGAGATGGCGCCGTCTTCCGGCGGAAGCAGCTCGGGGCTTACCGGCGTATCCAGCACATCGGCCAGCACCGCCGAAAGATCGGCATCGTTGCATGTGCTGGCATAATGGCGCACCAGATGGCGCACCAGCGTTTTGGGCACCGAGGCGTTCACTGCGTACATGGACATGTGGTCGCCGTTGTAGGTTGCCCAGCCAAGCGCCAGCTCGGAAAGGTCGCCCGTGCCAATGACCAGGCCGTTTACCTGGTTCGCTACATCCATCAAGATCTGCGTGCGCTCGCGCGCCTGGCTGTTCTCGTAGGTAACGTCGTGCACGCTGGCATCGTGGCCGATGTCGGAGAAGTGCTGCGTTACCGCCGGGCCGATGGGCACTTCGCGAAGCGTTGCCCCCAGCGAGCGGATCATGGCCAAGGCGTTGTTGTACGTGCGGTCGGTGGTGCCGAAGCCCGGCATGGTTATGGCAACGATGCCCGTGCGCGGCAGGCCCAGCATGTCGAAGGCGCGGGCCGTAACCAGCAGCGCCAGGGTGGAGTCCAAGCCGCCGGAAATGCCCACAACCGCCGACTGCGCATGGGTGTGGGCAAGGCGTTTCTTCAAGCCCAGCGCTTGGATGGAAAGGATCTCCTCGCAGCGATGCGCCAGCTGGGAAGGATCCACCGGAACGAACGGGTCGGCGTCGATGCGGCGCGTAAGGGGCGCTTCCTCCACGTTCAGGGCAAAGGCAACCGTACGGTAGCCCTGCGCATCGGCTGCGGGGAACGTGCTCATGCGGCGGCGCTCGGCGGCAAGGCGCGCAACATCTACCTGCGTCACGTTCACCTCGTTGGCAAACGTGCGCGACTCGGCAAGCACCGTTCCGTTTTCGGCGATAAGGTTCTGGCCGCCGAACACCAGGTCGGTGGTAGATTCGCCTTCGCCCGCCGTGGCATACAGGTACGCACACACCAAGCGGGCAGATTGACCGGAAACCAAACCGCGACGATAGCTGTTCTTCCCCACCATCTCATCGCTGGCGGAAAGGTTGCACAGCACTGTGGCTCCCGCAAGCGCATGGCGCGTGCTGGGCGGGTTGGGGACCCACAGGTCTTCGCAGATCTCGGCGGCAACAACCAAGTCGGGCATGCTCTCGCAGGCGAACAGCAAGTCGGTTCCCACCGGAACCTCTTCACCGCCGAAAACCTTGCAGCCCATATCGCCAGCGCCAGCCGTGAAGTGGCGCGTTTCGTAGAACTCGTTGTAGGCGGGCAGGTTCACCTTGGGAACGAAGCCCAACACGTTGCCACGGGAAAGCGCAGCGGCAACGTTCAAGAGCTTGCCCGCATGGCGAAGCGGCAAGCCAACGAAGATAAGCGCATCCACCGCAGCCGTTTCCGCGGCTATCTGCGCAAGGGCTTCCTCGGCTTCGTCGAGCAGCTTTGCCTGCCAGAACAGGTCGCTGCAGGTGTAGGCGGTGATGCACAGCTCGGGCAGAACCATAACCTTGGCATGGGCGGCTTCCATCTTGCGGATGCAGGCAACGATCTCCTGCGCGTTTGCCTTGCAGTCGGCAACCGTCACCTGCGGGGTGGCGGTTGCCACCGTTACGAATCCGTCCCTCATGCCCGCTCCTTGCGCTCGCAAAATCGTTTCCCC
>CAVDWN010000117.1:0-4840 GCA_963612535.1 Sphaerochaetaceae bacterium | reverse complement strand
ACTCTTTCAAACCTACCGTTATAGGGTAGATTACTACTTTTTTACTCTTTCAATGTCACTTTTTCGGGACATGTTTCTAGGAGATTATAAGCGTGTCAAAAGAAACAGCGCAAAGGAGAAAGACGAGATGGAAATTCCCGAAGCATTCATGCAAGCGCTGGAGCGTAAAGAAGAAATCGTGCTTGCGGTAAGCACCCATCCTCTTCTTTGCGACAGCAGGCTCGAACCGCTGTGGGAGCTGGATGGCTTCAACATCCGCGCGGCGTTCTGCTTTGCAGACAACCTGCTAGAGAAGAAAGGTTACCAGCTGGCACCCGATGGAGAATTGAGATGGACGCACCTAGATCCCTGAAAAGAACTCGGAAAGGCTCATGCCGAAGCCATCAGCAATCTTCTCAAGGACATCAATGCTGGCATTGCGAGAGCCGGCTTCGACTCGAGCCAAGTATGAGCGTTCTACCCCAACCATCAGGGCAAGCTTGGTCTGAGAAAGGCCGTTCACCTTTCTAAGCTGCCGAATACGCATCCCGATGGCTTGTCTCGTAGCAAGAGTCATGCTGCAAGCCTAATTCGGTCTATACTTCAGTCTGTGTCCTATCGAACACAGTCCAACCAGAAACATAGCCAGACCAGGCGATAAGCAACCAAGATCGCTTTACAACTGTCGCCAACGAATCGCATCCATTCAGAAAGAAAGGAATGAACCATGTTTTGCCCAAATTGCGGACAGGAATTACGAGAAGGCGCACGCTTTTGCGGAAGCTGCGGGAACGCCGTTGGAAATGCGCAGCAGGAAAGCATGGCGCCAAAACAGCAAATACAGAAAGCGCAGCAAAAGCCTATCGACGAGAAGATAACTTTCGTGACCTCGTACATCACGTTTTATCTGAAAGGCAAAATCGGAATCCGCAATGACCGCGTGGATGTAACAATTCCCAACACCATATTTGGACTGATTCCTCTAGGGAGCAATGCGCGCACGATTGACGTGAATCAGATCGTATCGCCAGTAAGCAATTTCAAAGTCAATCCGCTTCCCCTGATCATCGGCTGCCTACTTGCTCTTAATGGGTTGGTAAGCGTCGGCAACGATCCCCTGCTTGCGCTTATCGAAATGCTCGTGGGCACGTTCCTGACCCTCAATTCCTTGCAGACGACCATTGGCATCACACTAACTTCCGGTGAAGCAATCGAAATCCCATTGGTCATCTTCGAAAAAGGCAAGGCAGATCTCATAAAGGAAAAGATCTCTCAAATCTGCTCAACAAGAACCTACGACACCAACACCCGTGTGCATACAGAGCACCAAACCAACGAAATCATCAACGCCATCCAAAACCGTGCCTAAGCAACCAGGGCAGAACAGGGAGTATCTGATGAAATTAAACAATAAACCAATCAGCCGACGAGCCGCACTCATTACGGCAGGCTTTAGCGCAGCATCTTTAGCATCAATGTCGCTTACGGGGTGCGCGCTAGAAAAGGAACTGGAAAACAAATTTGGGCAAGAAACGCAAAACCAATCTGAAGAGCAGAAGGAATGGGACGGCGAGTCCTACCTCCCAATGGGAAGTGTTGTCAAGGTCAAGGGCGACAATACGGGAATGGAGTTTGTGGTCATCACTCGCAGACCCAAGGCTAGCCTGACCATCACGAAAGGCGATGACGGAACATTAAACAAAACATCGACCACCCAGCTTTGGGACTATGCGCTCTTCCCCTGGCCCGCGGGCAAGCTTTCCGATTTCGCTGTGGTCTCAGACAGCCCCAACACGTTATTCATCAACGCAAATCAAATCTCAGAAGTGCTGTTTATGGGATATGAAGACGCATCGGAGAAGGAAGCGCAGGCATTGCTGGCTTCCGCGAAAGAATCCGGTATTTCTGGCCCTGACGCATTAGAGACCATGACATCGGACATCTTTTCACGGCTGAACGGAGAGGCAAAATGAGAAACTCTTTCACTCGTCGACAGCTACTCACAGCAGGCGGCGTAATGGCAGGAACCGCAGCGATCGCAGCCCTCACCGGATGCCAAGCGGCCAACCCGAATTGGGACGGGAGCACCTATCTTCCCATCGGCAGTGTAGTAAAGCTGAAATCATGCACCGCGACCGACGTGAATCACATGATTATCACGCGTCGCCCAAAGGTATCAGCCACCTACAGCATTAGCAGCAACGGCATCACCACCAAAAATGAAGTCGACGGTGTTTTCGACTACGCATTGTTCATCTGGCCAATTGGGGCTTACAGCGACCTCACCGAGGGATCCACCATGACCGATGTGACCTACGCAAATACTTCTGACATATCGGAAGTAGTGTTTTTGGGCTACGAAGACGACATCGAAAAGAACGCGCAGAATGCGCTCGACACTTGCCGTGCTGCCGGCACCGACGGGACGGATGCGCTTAACAATCTGCTCATTGAAAACCTCAAAGAGAAGACGAACTGACAGAAGATGGATTCATAAAAAATAATGATTCGTCAACTAATCAAATGCACGAATCGAGACCAAGAAACGACAAGGCAACCAACCCAGGAAGGATTAAAGATGTCTTTTTGTAAGAAATGCGGTACGAACTTAAGCGATACCGCTCGATTCTGCAAGGAATGCGGCGCACCCGTTGAGCACACCTCATGCAACCCAACGCAAGCCGATAACACCACGGCACATGCTTCCAATGCCGCAAAACAAACCAATAGTTCAGTAGACGAAAACGGGAGCTCGGCTTCAGGTTGGAGCAACAGCAAAAAAGCTGGTGTGGCCATTGCGATATTGGTCTGCTTAGCGCTATGTGTCGGCGCCATCCTGGCATTTACATCAAACCCGCTAAACAGCAACGCCAATTCGACGTGGTACTCAACCGAGCAATCAAGCAATGGCAAATACTATTACACCTACAAACTCGAAATCCAAGACGATAGCTATTTTGTAAGCTCTTTACGAAAAGATGGCACTTGGAATATGTACTCCTCTGGAGAGTTCAAAAACAATAACGGAAGCTATGTGTTTACGCAGATCAATCCAATCGGAAAAGGAAAAATATCTTCGGACGGGAAATCATTAAAAGTCGAAGGAGCATCGAGTGCCGAAGTGGTTAAAACCTGGTACAAAAGCATCGAAGAGGCAAACAAGGCAATAGGAGCATAAGCGTTTCCAAACCCCGACACAGACACAAGGCGAAAGTCTTAAGTTGTCCCGCGCAAATCAACAAACCCAAACTTATCTCTACCCGATACATGCAAGGGACAAATGGCTTCAGCCGGCACGGCTGAAGCCATCCATCGTCATTTGCCATAGGAGGAATTGCCGTGCTCTGCAGCAACTGCGGAAAAGAAGCACCCGACAAAGCAAAGTTCTGCATCTCTTGCGGGGCTAAAACGGCCGTGCTCGATCGTCAAGCTGAAAGTAGCCCAAACGAGCAGGAGGCCAAATTCCCAAGCATTGTGTGTAACGTAAATAGCTCGGAAACAGAAGCGCTATCTATAGATAAACTCCCTACAGCGGAAACAACCGCGGCAGCAAAAATCAATGAGGCTACCGGCGATCTAAAGAACAGCCTTAAGAAACCGAATAAAGCCATGAAATGTGGCATTATCGGGGGATGCATTGCAGTAGTTGCCTTAGCGATAATCGCCGCCATTGTCATTCTTATCTTGCCCACGTTCGCCAGCGTTCCCACCGATACTGCCCGCCAAGCATTCGCTCAGAATTCGTTTGCGACAAAGGGCGCAGTCTCAAGCAACTACACCAACCCTTCCTCCTACGAGGTCAAGGACTTCAAGATCGACGGGCAAGAAGACGCCTCGGCTAGCAGCAATTCGAACCACCGCCAAACAACGAGGACCTCCTTCGGCGGCAATCAAGCCAAAACCGTTTATTTCTCTGGCACCATTGCCAACGACAGCTTCGAAACCAGTTTCACTGGCCAGTGCGACTTCGTAAACGCAAACGGGAGCTGGAGCCAAGCTTCCAGTTCTTCCCTGAAGATCAATACCACGAGCACTAAGCCATTGAAGGGAGTAGACGCTCTGGATCAGAAAACTGAATCCGACAACATAAGCTATTCCGACTTCAATTCCGACCTCAAAGAATCAAACGGCGTATACAGCTCCAACGCCACCAGCACAATTACCTACAAATACTGGTTTGCAAACGACACTGCAAAAGTATCCCAAGCTTTCACGTTCGACCCAAGCTCAGGCTGGAAAGCTTCAGGCGATGCAATCGCCACCGACCAAAGCACTCAATGGAATCTGAAAGATAGGACATTCGAATACTCAGGCAACACAGGTCTTTTCATGAACGGGACCATCGGTTCTTCGATCACTTTCGGTGAAGTAAACGATGGAAATGCATCCGCCTCTTACACCCTTGATTACACCCCAAGCGCCGGAATGGGCGACAGCTACACAACCTACCATTCCATATCACTCAAGGGTACGGCGACCGGGAAGCCGAGCCATGAATTTGGCACAAGCAATTTCACCATCCAGCTAAGCGATAGCGGCCAATCAGTCGATATCGCATGCGAAAGCAGCTTTTTCACAAGCTATGCCAACACAAAAAACGCTTTCGATGTAACGATGGACACCAAAACACCCTACGCAACCTATAAGGGCGGCAGCAGAGAAAGCTACCTGGCCATCTCCAGCTGCGCCTTCACCGAGACAACCCAGACCAATGCATAGCAGCTGAACGACCGCACCCCATCCATCAATAATCAAACAATCGCTATGACCTGCGAATACTTCAACTATCATCTATATTCAATATCTGTTTCGGCCCGTAAGGAGCAACATGTTCTGTAGCAATTGCGGAAAAGAGATACCC
>CAVDWN010000116.1:0-4842 GCA_963612535.1 Sphaerochaetaceae bacterium | reverse complement strand
AGGATCTCCTTCTTGCGGCCGTTGATCTTCACACGGCCCTGATCGTCCTGGATGCACAGGTCGCCGGAGTAGAACCAGCCATCGTCGTCCAGGTCGGCTGCGGTGGCCTCGGGGTTCTTCAGGTAGCCGCTGAACATGTGGGGCCCGCGGGAAACCTCTTCGCCCTGGGTGCCGTGCGGAACCTCGTTGCCGTGCTCGTCGACGACTTTCACCTCGATGCCCTCGAAGGCGATGCCCGACCAATCGCCGTTCCACTCCAAGCAGTGCTCGGGCGGTACGGCCAGGTGCGGGCAGCTTTCGGTGGAACCGTAGCATTCGCACAGCTTAAGGCCGTGCTTGTCGGCGCGGTGCACCATGGTTCCGGGAACCGGCGCGCCGCCGCAGATGTAGAGCTTCAGGGTTTCGAAGGAAAGCCCGTTCTCGTCGCAGCAGTTCAGCAGGTCGAAGATGAACGGGGTGGCGCCCATCGACCAGGTAACGCCTTCGTTGTTCATGATGTCGATGGCCTCGCGCGGGCGGAACTCCTGCTGCAGCACCACGCGGCCGCCCAGCAGCAGGGGGGTGATAAGGCCGTGGTTGAAGCCGGTTGCGTGGTTCAGCGGTGCCGGCATGAACATGACGTCGTCTTGGGTGAGCTTCAGCCCCTTCGAGAAGGTGGTCTCGGAGAAGATGAGCGCGTTGTGCGAGATGAGCACTGCCTTCGGGCGGCCGGTGGTGCCCGAAGTGGAAAGGATCAGCACCACGTCGTCCGACTTGCTGCCGGGCTCTTCCCGGTACGGTTCGTACTGCTCGAAGATCTGGTTCAGCGTGATGGTGCCGTGCGATTCCAGCGTTTTGTCGTGCACGCAGATGGCGCTCTTGTTAAGCGTGGGGATGCGATCGGCCACCGAAAGGATCTGGTCCTCGAAGTTGGTTTTGTGGTGGAAGGTGGGCGATATGAACGCCTTGGACTCCACCAGGTTCATGGAGTACACCAGGTCTTCGCCGTTGAAGGTAACGGGAAGGGGATGGCTTACGGCGCCCACCTTCAGGCAGGCAACGTAGATGATGCAGAACTCGGACCACGGCGGGCACTGGTAGGAAACCACGTCGCCGTTTTCCACGCCCTGCTCGTGCAGCCAAGAAGCCAGGCGGCTGGCCTTTTCCTCGATCTCGCCGTAGGTAAGGCGAACGCCCAGGTTGTCGCTTACGTACTCGCGGTCGGCGAACTTTGCGGCGCGGTCGGACCAGATGTCGTTCAAGGTGCGCTCGGTCCAGTAGCCCTTCGCGTAGTATTCCTGCTTGTTCTTCTCGTTTACTTTGAGATCGGTAATCATGAATCCTCGTTTCATGGGCGCCGCGCTGTGCGTGCCAGTTCCTTGGAACGAATCCCCTCTATAAGTATGTAATGGGCGTGCCTTCCGGGCGCCTCTTCGCTTGCGCCGGGGAGTGAACATGCTCAAAGGAAGTATACCGCTTATGCCGTTCACCGAAACGCCAAGTTGGGCTTTCTAGCCAGTGGGGCGGCAATGCGGCCCTCCTGCCAGCGCCCGCTGCGTGATGAGCTGGTTTTTCGGTAAAGTTAATAGATCGTTTTGGGGAAATGCAAGCAAGAGGGGGCTGCGGGTTACGCCCTGCTGTTAGGAGCCCCTTATGAAGCAACAGCCCGTACCGCTTCAAGCGTTCATAGACGATAAAAGCTTCCGTGACCTGCTGCGAACCACGCAGCGAAGGGCCATTACCTGGGACGAGTTCCTGGGCCATTCCCTGCCTTCCGGCGTGAGCGCCCTTGAATGCTGGACGGCCTTGGAAAGCCTGGGCCGCTGTTTGGGCGTGCACCTGTTCGTGGGGTTCGAAGACGACTTGCTGTGGTACCGCCGCACCTACGAGCTGGAATCGCTTGCCCGCTCGCTAGAGGAGCGCGGAACGGGAGAAGGCCTGCTGGGGCGCGCTTTGGCCAGCCCGTCCACCGACCTTTCGCAGGGGCTGTGGTTTCGCGAAGTGCATTCCACGTTTGCGCGCGCAGGCGTTTCCCTGCGCGGCGACGACCTTGCCCTTGCCCGCGGCCTGGGCATAGCTCCCGCGCGCCCCGTCGATCGAATTGCCCTGAACGCCCTGGAGATGGGCGAGGACCTTTCCTGTTTTCGCGACCGTCCGTTGGATTCCGCCTTGCTGGAGGAACTGTACCAAGGTTTGGTTTCCGGCCTTTGCGCGGAAGAGGTGGAGCACGCCGGCGTGCTTATGTCCGTTTCGCCGGTAGGCGAGGCTGAAGGGGTGGGGCAGCTGCAGGCGGTTTCCCGTGCGCTTGCCTATGCCGATGCCGGCGAGCCCCACGGCGAAGACCTTCCCGTGCTGCGCGCCCTTATCGTCAGCGAGACGCTGCGCTCGGCGCGGCTGTACGGGCCGGCCTATGCGGCGCTTTCCTCTTTGGTGCGCCGGCTTATCTTCGAGAAGAGCGGGCTCGATGCGTTGGGGGCGCTGCCGTTTTCGGAAACCTATGCCTCGTGGAAGCGGGGGCTGCTTCTTTCCGATTCGCGCTATTGTTTCAGCGAATGCGTGCGCACCATGCGCCATACCCGCACCGGGCGAACCTTGCTGTGCACGGTGGGCTTGCTGTGCCTGAGCCGTTTGATGGAAGAAGCCGAAGCGCAGGCGCAGCAGCAGATGGGCATGAGCAGCGCCTTGGAGGCGGGGGCTTTTGCCGACGAGCGCTTCAATCAGCGCCAGCGCAAGGTGCTGGCCCGCGCTTTGCAGGAGCCTGGCTGCGAGTTCTCCATCGCAGGCCATCGGCAGGCGCACGGCATTTCCTATGCAACGGCCCGAAGGGACTTGGTTGCCCTTTGCGACGCGGGCTATCTTTCCGGCGAGCAGCAGGGGAAGGCAAGCGTTTTCGTTCCTGCCGTTGGTCTTGCCGGCTTAAGGGAGCGCTACCTGGGGTGATCGCAGGCAGGGCGAAGGGGCGCCACGGCTGCCCGAACGGGTTCATTGCCTGCGAAAATACACCGTTTTCATTGAATTAACCTACCGATTTGCCGGCCATTCGGCAGCCAGCGGGCCCGCGTGGGATGCGGATGTCTTCATCCAGGGCGCCTTGCTGTTCTCGGGAACCCGTTCAGCGATGAAACGCGCCCTTTCGCTCTTCGGCAATACGCCCTGCTGTTCATTTTGAACAGCAAAGCACGTCAAGGCGGGTATCAGGCTCCCATCAGCTCATCACTGCGACCAGGTTAACGCCGGGCATTCCCGCGCGGTACCTTCGAAGCGCCCAAATGAAGAGGAGGCGCTCCATGATAGATACCATTCTGTTCAATGAAGGCACCTGGGTGATATTCCTTATGCCTTTCCTCGGCTTGCTGGTGGCAGGGTTCACCCGCCGCCAAGAGCCCGAGATCCGCGGCGACAAGATCCTTCGCCACGATGTTCCCGCGCGCGTTGCCCACTGGAGCCATGCCATCGGCACGGTGCTGCTTCTGGTTTCCGGCTTCGTGGTGGGCTCGCGCATCACGCCTGCCCTGGTAGGAGGCGGGTCCGATTCCATTGCCTGGTTCAACGTGCACTTCGTGTTCGCATGCCTGTTCCTGTTCGGCACGTTCTACTGGGTGGGCAACACGATCGTTTCCACCCATCGCCTGCGCGAGCACCTGCCCACCCGCCACGCATTCGTCTACACGCTGAACCACTACGGCTCGCTTATGGGCTTCAAGCGCTTCACCTATCCGCGTGAAGAGAAGTACTTCGAGTCGGAGCGCATGGCCTTCGTCGGTGCGGTGGGAATCGCGCTGGTTATGGCAGTAACGGGCATGCTGAAGGTGCTTACCCGCTGCGTCGACATTCCCGGCGAGGTGATGCTGGTTGCCAACTGGGCGCATGATATCGCCGCGGTGCTGATGCTGCTGTTCCTGTTGGCGCACGTGTTCTTCGCCGTGGTGATCCCTTCTTCCTGGCCCACGTTCCCCAGCATGCTGCACGGCACGGTTTCCCTGGAGCATGCGCGTGAAGAGCATGCGGCATGGGTGGAAGAGCTTGAGAAGAAGGCTGCCGCGAAAGACGATGCGGCCAACGCTGGGAAAGAGAGGTAAGCGCCATGGCGAACGAAGAGAAGCAACAGCAAGCGCAAGGCGCTGCCGAAGGCGCCAATGCTGGCAAGGGCGTTGCAACGCAAACGGCTGAAGTTAACGCCAAGACCTCTGCCATCAGCCGCCGTCATTTCCTGGCTGCCTTGGGCGGCGTGGGCGTTGGCGCCCTGCTTGCCGGAACCGGCGTGGCCCATTTCTTGGGCGATGGCGTGTTCGCAGTTGAGGCATCCGGCGGATACCTGCTGGTAGACACCAAGAAATGCGCCGGTTGCGAAACCTGTATGATGGCATGTTCGCTGGCCCACCACGGGCATGTGAACCGCAGCCTTTCCCGCATGCAGATAAAGAAGAACCCGCTGGGCAACTTCCCCAACGAGATAGGCCAGAACCAGTGCCGCCAGTGCGCGGACCCGGGATGCGTGAAGGCGTGCCCCACCGGCGCCATGCATGTGGATGCCCAAACCGGCGTGCGCATGGTGGACGAGCGCCTGTGCATCGGCTGCGAGAGCTGCGTCGCGGGCTGCTACTTCACCCCTTCGCGAGTGGAATGGAACTTCGAGGAAAAGCACGCGCAGAAGTGCGACCTCTGCCTGAACACCCCGTATATGGAGGAAGAAGGCGGCCCGGGCGGCTGCCAGGCCTGCGTGAAGGTGTGCCCGGTAAGCGCCATAAAGTTCACCACGGAGCTGCCGCAGCAGGACGATTCCGGCTACCTGGTGAACCTGCGCAACGAGCATTGGGCCATCCTGGGCTTCCCCATCGACGACGAGGGCAAGGTGCTGCCCGT
>CAVDWN010000115.1:0-4845 GCA_963612535.1 Sphaerochaetaceae bacterium | reverse complement strand
CCGGGCGAATTGGACGCTCTGCTGCTGAATTTCCCCACGCCCTTCCCGAAAAAGAAGAAGGCGCCGCTTCGCCTTACTTATGCAACGCGCCTTATGGCCTACCGCGAGCTGTTGGCGCCAGGGGCTGCCGTTCGCCTTCGCACCGACAGCATCCCTTTGCGGGATTTCTCGCTCACCCAGCTCGAGATTGCCGGATATGAGCTTCAGTGGTGCACCGACGATGTGCGCTCCCTGTTTCCCGATGAGCCCTGGAGCGGTTACGAGCGCAAGCTGGTTGCCCAGGGTGCTCCTGTGTGCGGGTTCTCGGCGGTTCCCGGGCCCGAGCCTGCAGCCGTTGAGCAGACCGCCCCGCTTTCCCTGGTAAGCTACCTGCCCGAAAACCTTGAAGAGCTCGATTACGTTCCCTATGGCATGCAGGGCTGTGTTGCCAACATGCGCGGCCGCATCAGGAACCGCAAGCTGAAGGGTCTGCCCGATTGGGAGCGCCCGGTGGTGTAGGGGGGCGCCGATTCGCTTTCCCGGCCCAGCGGCGGGGCATTTCCCCGGCTGCCCGGCCTTGCTTGCGGGAGGCGTGTTCTTCCCGTGCCAGCCTTCTTCCGCAGCAGGGAGGGCGCGGGGTGCCGTGGTATTCTGAACCTTCAAAGAACTTACGAATGCGAGTCTGAGGAGTTGGCATGAGCTTGCCTATCGTGGCCATTGTCGGCCGCCCTAACGTGGGCAAATCCACCCTGGTTAACCGCCTTGCGGAAAACAACGAGGCCATTGTGCACGAGATGCGCGGCGTCACGCGCGACCGCTCGTACCATGAGGCCGATTGGAACGGCCATGCGTTCAAGATCATCGACACCGGCGGCATCGAGATCGGCGGCGACGATGCCTTCCAGGGCTCCATCACCACCCAGGCCCTTGCCGCTGCCGACGAGGCCGACGTCATCATCTTCTTGGTAGACGGCCAAACCGGCATCAACGCCGACGACCAGGCGGTTGCCAATATCCTGCGCCGGGCGAAGAAGCCGGTGCTCCTTACGGTGAACAAGCTCGAGAACGTTGCCGACGAAGCGGGCATGTGGGAGTTCATGCAGTTGGGCTTGGGCGAGCCGCGCCCGGTCTCGGCGCTTCACGGCACCGGCACCGGCGACCTGTTGGACGAGGTTGTTTCCCTGTTCCCGGAAGATGCCGGCGAAGAGGAGGAGCTTGATGCGGTGAACGTGGCCATCATCGGCCGCCCGAACGCCGGCAAGAGCTCGCTTACCAACAAGCTCACCAACAACGACCGCTCCATCGTTTCCGACGTTGCCGGCACCACGCGCGATGCCATCGACACCACCATCGAGCACGATGGCAAGTACTACACCATCGTGGACACCGCGGGCTTGCGCAAGAAGAGCGTCATCGACGAAGACGTGGAGTACTACGGGTTCGTGCGCGCCATGCGCGCCATCGACCGCGCCGAAGTTGTTCTGCTGGTCATCGATTCCACCATCGGCCTTACCGACCAAGACCAGCGCGTTGCCGGCATGGCGGCCGAGCGCGGTTGCGCCATGGTCATCGTGCTGAACAAGTGGGACCTGGTGGAAGGCCCCGAGGCGAAGGCCGATGTGCGCGAGCGCATCGAGGACCGCCTGATGTTCGTCGGGTATGCCCCGGTGGTGGCCATTTCCGCCCTTTCCGGCAAGAACGTGCAGCGCATCTGGAAGGCAGTGGATGAAGCGTACGAGAACTACTCGAAGACCGTTTCCACCAGCCGCCTGAACAACTGGCTGCAGGATATCCGCGATTTCGGGCATACGGTTTCGAAGGGCAAGCGCATCTTGAAGCTCAAGTACGTGACGCAGACCGGTGTCGAGCCCCCGTTCTTCACCTTCTTCTGCAACCACCCCGACTTGGTGGAGCCCTCGTTCGAGCGCTATCTGGAAAACCGCCTGCGCTCCACGTTCGATTTCACCGGCACCCCCATCCGACTCAAGTTCAAGAAGAAGGACTAATTCCCTATGCTCGTTACCGTTGGCCAGCTTTTCCTTCTGTTGGTTATCTCGTTTGCCCTGGGCTCCATTCCGTGGGGGGTCATCATCTCCCGCGTGTTCTTCCATACCGATGTGCGCGAGCATGGCTCCGGCAACATCGGCACCACCAACGCCATCCGCACCATGGGCAAAGCCGGCGGCTATGCGGTGTTCGTCCTTGATTTCGGCAAGGGCATCGCTGCCGGCGCCATCGCATCGGCGTTCGGGCTTTCCCTTATGCCGGGCAACGTGCTGGGCGTCGTCGCCTTCGTGCAGGCGTTCGGCGGGGCCGACAACCCGTTTGCCTACATCCACCAGGTTTGCCTTGCCGTAGCGTTTTTGGGCTGCGTGATGGGGCACATCTTCTGCCCGTGGCTGGGCTTCAAGGGCGGCAAGGGCATTGCGGTTGCCGTCGGCTGCCTGTTCTGCACGTTCGGCGTTGTGGGCGCGGTGCTCGAGCTGGTGATTTTCGCCGTGGTGGTTGTTGTTACCAAGTACGTTTCTGCCGGATCCATCGCGGCGGCGGTGGCCTGCCCGTTCTTCTCGCTGTACTTCTTCTGGGGGAACCCGGTTGCATTCGTGCTGTGCACGTTGGTGGCCCTGACCGTTATATGGGCGCACCGCGAGAACATCGCCCGTTTGCGCGCGGGCACGGAAAGCCGCATAGGGTCCAAGAAGAAGGCCTAGGCTGGGTTTTCCGGTGCTTCGGCCGCGTCCTGGCTGGCGCAGGCATGGGGCCAGCCGCTGCAAAGCTGGTTCCGGGCCGGCATTCCGGCAGGCCGGTTGCATATGGGGCTTGCGTCCCTTGATTGGATAGGAGTCAAAATGGGCAAGATCGCAGTAATCGGCGCAGGGTCGTGGGGCACTGCGCTGGCCCAGACGTTCGCCGCCGGCGGCAACGATGTGGTTATGTGGGCCCGCAAGCCGGAGGTTGCCGAGTCCATAACCGTGCAGCATCGCAACCCGCGCTACTTGAGCGGCGTAATCCTGTCCGATTCCATTTCGGCCACGAGCAGCTTGGCGGAATGCGTGGAAGGGGCGCAGGCGCTGGTAATCGTTACCCCTTCGCGCCTTATCCGCCAGTTCGCCGAAGATCTGAAACCTTTGGTACCTGCGAGCACGCCTATTGTCATCTGCTCGAAGGGCGTTGAAGAGGGCACGGGGCTGCTTCCCGTGCAGGTGTTCGAAGAGGTTCTAGGCGGGCTGCCCCGGTTGGCTGCCCTTTCCGGCCCGAACCACGCCGAAGAGGTTATCTTGGGCGTTCCGGCGGGCACGGTTATAGCCTCCAGTTCCTTGGAAACCGCCCATTACTTCCGCGACTTGCTGAGCACGCCGGTTTTCCGCTGCTACACATCTTCCGACTACGTTGGCGTAGAGCTTTGCGCCGCCTTCAAGAACGTTATCGCCATCGCCGTGGGCGCTTCCTACGGCATCGGCTACGGCGACAACACCGCCGCGATGATCATGACGCGCGGCATGGCCGAGATGAGCCGCTTGGTGAAAGCGTGCGGCGGCGAGGCCATCACCGTTATGGGCTTGGCTGGCGCGGGCGACCTGATTGCCACCTGCACTTCCGAGCATTCCCGCAACCGCACCTTCGGCAAGGCCTTGGCGCAGGGCGGCACGCTGGAGGGCTACGAGAAGAGCACGCACATGGTGGTAGAAGGCGCGCTTGCCTGCAAGACCATCTGCCCGCTTGCCCAGCGCTTCGGGGTTGAGCTTCCCATCACCACGGCGGTTCGCTCGGTTGTTTGGGAAGGCGCTTCGATGGAGCCTATAGCTGCCGAGCTGTTCAAGCGGCCGCTTACCACCGAGTTCTGGGGGTTGGCGGACGCGGGGAGCGCGCAGTGACGGGGCCTACCTATTTCGTGTACCGCACGCCCTTGGGGCGCGTGGCAATCGAATCGGACGGCACGGCCATCACCCGATTCGCCTTCGGCCCTGCCAGGTTGGGCGGGACGCTGCGGGCCACAGCCCTTACCAACAAGGCTTCCAGCCAGGTTCTTGAGTACCTTGCCGGCAAGCGCAAGGAGTTCGACGTGCCCTATCGGACGGGCGGCACACCGTTCCAGCAAGAGGTATGGGCTGCTATTTCCGCCATTCCCTACGGTCAAACGCGCACGTATGCCCAAATCGCCCAAGCAATCGGCAGGCCCAAAGCGCTTCAAGCGGTGGGGCAGGCGTGCGGGCGCAACCCGGTGCCCCTGTTCGTTCCGTGCCATCGCGTGGTGGGCTCTGCGGGGAAGCTGGGCGGCTATGCTTTCGGGCCGGCGATCAAGCGCTTCCTGCTGGATCTTGAGGCGAAGAACCTCTAGCTGGTTACGTGTAGAATAGGCTCGTCTTCCCGTTCGAACGAAAGGGGTATCGCCGTGTTCGGTGATGTCAAAATATCTCCCTCAATCCTCTCTGCCGACTTCATGAACCTCGAGCGCGATGTTCGCATGCTCGAGCAAGGCGGCACCGACTTCATCCACGTCGATGTGATGGACGGCCATTTCGTCCCCAACCTCACCATGGGCGTGCCGGTGGTGAAGCAGCTGAAGAAGGTCACCCAGGTGCCGCTGGATGTGCACCTTATGATCTCGAACCCGCTCGAGCAGCTTGATTGGTACCTGGATGCCGGCGCCGATTTGGTGTCTGTTCATATGGAAGCCCTGCATGGGGAAGACGAGGTGCGCGATTTCATCGCCCGTACCCGTGCCGCCGGTGTTCGCCCAGCGCTTACCCTGAAGCCCGACTACCCGGTAGAAGAGTTGGAGCCCTATATCGCCGATATCGATATGGTCCTGGTGATGAGCGTGTTCCCTGGTTTTTCTGGGCAGTCGTACATCGAGGGAAGCGA
>CAVDWN010000114.1:0-4892 GCA_963612535.1 Sphaerochaetaceae bacterium | reverse complement strand
CACCTTCACTTCGCGCAGCTTCAGGCGCAGGCAATCGAGCGCCGTCTTGATGGCTGGGTCTTCCGGCGTGCCCTCGATGTCCAGGAAGAACAGGTAGTCTCCCATGCCCTGCTTGGTGGGGCGCGATTGGATCATGGTGATGTTCACGTTCGCGTAGTTCAGTTCCGAGAGGATCATCAAAAGGGAGCCGGGCTTGTCTTCCGCAAGCGAAAGGGCAAGCGTCGTTTTCATGCGCTCGCTGTGAAGCACGGGCTCGTGGCCTTGGCGGGCGATGAGCACGAAGCGCGTCTGGTTGCCGTAGTGGTCTTCGATGCCTTCCTCTACCACCTTGCATTCGAACAGCTCGCTGGCGAACTTGCTGGAGATGCCGGCGATCGTCTTGTCGTCGGAGGCCTTGCGGGCTCCTTCCGCGGTAGAAGAAACGGCAAGGCGCGGCACGGCGGGGTAGTGGGCATCCAGCCAACGGCGGCACTGCGCCAGCGCCTGCGGGTGGCTGGCTATGGTCTTGATGTTCTCAGCGGACGATTCGGGGTGCACCATCAGGTAATGGTGGATGTCGAGGACGGTAGATCCCATGATGCTCACGCCGCCCTTGAACGCCAGCGTATCGAGCGTTGCGGTTACCACGCCTTCGAGCGAGTTCTCTATAGGCATCACGCCGAACTCGCAGCGGCCGCGGTCAACCGCTTCGTGTACCTCGTTGAATGAAGGGCATTCCACGAACTCCGCGTCCTTGCAGCCCATCTTTGCGGCGAACAGCCGGGCCGCCTCGTCGGAATAGGTTCCCTGTGGGCCAAGGTATGCGATGGTTGCGGTGGGCATGGAGCGTCCTTTCGTGTAGATGTTTGCGCCCCATGATACCGCCTCTGTTCGGCTCCTGCAGCAGCCTGCCGCCAGCCCCCGCAAAACCCCTTCATGCGCCCGCCTGGCAGCGAAACCGCGATGGGCATATTGCGTTATTTGAGGGGAACGGATTTTTCCCAAGTCGAAAAATGCCATAGGACGATCGTTCGAATATGACCGTTATTTGAAGATAAAGTGATGGAAGCTGCCGCCGCTCGCGGAAACGGAATGGCAACAAATCCGAAAATGAATGGTCAAATTGGAAGAACTGTCTAAAGCAAGAACTGTTTTCGAGGGCGCTTGGCGAAAAATGAAGAAAAAGTGTGTTACCGCAAAAACCCCGCGTAACATTTTCTGACCACTGGCGGGAATTACCCGATATTCGGCAATTAACCAGTCATTTCTGCGAAGAAATCATTGAGAATATGCAGCAGAAGTTTTATAGGACAAAGACACCCTTAAAGGAGGTGTGCAATGGTAACAGAGGCTATCAGTCCGGAGTTTCTGAGCAAGCTGGAGGCGCGTGGCGTTTCCCGTCGTAGCTTCATGAAGCTCTGTGGCTCTCTTGCCGTGGCTGCAGGCTTGTCCGAGCTCGCAGCTCCTCGCGTCGCAAAGGCGATCGAGGACTCCGTTATCGGCGCAGAATCTGGCGGCCTGTATCCTGCAATCTGGATCGAGGGCGCATCCTGCACCGGTTGTACGGAATCTTTCGCACAGGTGGACGCTCCCGATCCGGCAACCGTAGTGTTGGAAATGGTTTCCCTGAACTACTGCGAAACCCTTTCTGCTGCTGCAGGTTGGTCGATGGAAGAAGCCAAGGCACAGACGATCGAGGCCGGCAACTACATCCTTATTTATGAGGGTGCGGTTCTGGAAGGCTGGGGCGGTCAGGCGCTTCGCGTGGCGAACGAGCCTGGCACCGAGCATCTGATCCATGCAGCTAAGAACGCAAACGCCGTTGTGGCACTGGGCTCCTGCGCAGTGAACGGCGGCTGGATGGGCGCCAACCCCAACACGTCTGGCGCTCTGGGCGTTCAGCAGTACCTGAAGAAGCAGGGCATCGAAACCCCGGTCGTCAACATCCCGGGCTGCCCCGCCAACCCCGAGTGGCTCGAGGCCGTCCTGGTCGACGCCATCCTGGTAGGCAAGCTGCCTGAGCTCACTGCCGACAACAAGCCCAAGGTCATCTTCAACGAGACCATCCATGACAACTGCGAGCGTCGCGGCCACTTCGAGAACGGCGAGTTCGTCTACGCCTTCGGCACCGAGGAAGAGGCAAAGGGTTACTGCCTGTACCCCATGGGTTGCCGCGGTCCTCAGACCAAGGCCAACTGCGGCGTTGTCCGCTGGAACCATCGTCGTTCCTGGTGCGTCGCTGCCGGCGGCCCCTGCATCGGCTGCTGCACCGCCAACCCGAACGACCCTGGCGAGAACTGGGTTGAAACCAACGCTCCGTTCCGCGCTCGCTTCCGCGACCTGCGCATCGGCGGCCTTTCCGTCCAGCCCGAGGCAATCGCTTGGACGGTTACCGGCGTTGTTGCCGCTGCCCTGGTTATCCACGGCTTCGGCATGAAGGCCATGGGCCGCACCGACGGCGGCGCCGACTTCGAGCCGGTTCGCGCTTGGGACGCAAAGCACCCCGAGCAGTCCATCGGCCAGTATGACGAAGAAGTTCTGAAGGGAGGCAAGTAAGCAATGGCTCGTTCCGTAATCGATCCCATTACCCGTATCGAGGGTCATCTCCGTGCAGAGATGGAGGTTGAGAACGGCGTTGTAACCAACGCTTGGGTATCCGGTGGCTGCTTCCGCGGCATGGAGCTCGTGGTTCAGAACCGCACCCCCGAAGATGCTGCCCACATCGTGCAGCGCATCTGCGGCGTTTGCCCCGTTTCCCACTCCCACGCTTCCACCATCGCGGCTGAGCGTGCATACGGCATCACCATTTCCAACAATGCCCGTATCATCCGCAACCTCATCGAGGGCGCGCAGTTCCTGCACAGCCATATCCTGTGGTTCTACACCCTGGCTGCGCTCGACTACGTAAACCCCCTGAACGCGCTGAAGGCCAACATCGGCAGCGCCTACGACCTGATCGAGGCTGCCGGCACCGCCTGCCAGTCCGACCTGAAGTCGCTGGCCGAGCGCCTTACCAAGTTCGCCGAGAACGGCCAGATGTCCATCTTCTCCGGCAACTGGTGGAAGAACGGCCAGTCCGACACCGAGTTCAAGCTTCCTGCCGAGCTCGACCTTATCGCCACCGCGCACTACATCGAAGCACTCACCATGCAGTCGAAGGCTTCCGAGATCTGCGCTCTGCTCGGCGGTAAGATGCCCCACGTCATGACCATCGTTCCCGGCGGTACCTCTTTCGTTCCCACCGAGGAAAAGCTCGACGACCTGTGGTCTCTTGTCCGCGAGGTTCGCGACTGGGTCAAGACCACCATCATCCCCGACACCAAGGCCATCGCTCCTTACTACACGGATGCGCTCGGCTTCGGCAAGGGCTGCGGTCGCTACGTTGCTTGGGGCGTGTTCGAGGATCCCTCCTTCGAGCTGTCCAACCGCTACCTGCCTTCCGGCATCATCAGCGAAGACCTTCAGCTTTCCGAGGTCAACCCCGACCTTATCAAGGAGTACATCGGTCACTCCTGGTACAAGGGCGATTCCGACCTCGACCCGCGCGAAGGCGTTACCGAGCCTGAGTACACCGAGTACTACAAGGCCGGCACCCTGCGCGAGGAGAACGGTCACGAGATCGGCGAGATCAACGATCGCTACTCCTGGTCGAAGGCACCTTCCTACGACGGCAAGTGCATGGAAGCCGGTCCGTTCTCCCGTGTTCTGGCTGCTTACCTGCGCGGCAACAAGGCCATCAAGTCTTCCGTCGACGGTCTGCTCGGCGACCTGGGCCTGAAGCTTCCGCAGCTCCAGTCCACCCTGGGCCGCGTTGCAGCCCGCAACTGCGAGACGCTCTACATCGCCGAGCTCATGGTTGAGTGGGTAGACGAGCTCATCGCAGCCGTGAAGGAAGGCGACTCCGAGTACTTCCGTGAACCCGAGACCATCACCGGCCAGGGCCTTGGCCTGTGGGAGGCACCGCGTGGCGCGCTCCTGCACACCGAGAAGGTAGACAACGGCAAGATCTCCAACTACCAGATCATCATCCCCACCACCTGGAACATCGCACCGCGCAACGCAGACGGCGTTCCTGGTCCTATGGAGCAGGCCCTTATCGGCTGCCCCGTCGAGGATGTTGACATGCCTATCAATGCTCTGCGTACCGTTCACAGCTTCGACCCCTGCACCGCTTGCGCTGTGCATGTGACCGAGCCTTCCACCGGTAAGCATTTCGAAACCGTAACCAGCCCTTGGGGGGTGAAGTAAATGGCACATTTGGCACACTACCGTGAGGCGCATCCTCTGCCGATGCGTATCACCCACTGGATCAACCTTTCCTGCATGGTTCTGCTGATCCTCTCCGGCTTCCTGATCCACTTCCCGTTCTGGGCAGCGCTCACCGGCGTGGCACGCGGCCTGCATGTGTTCTGCGGCATCGTTCTTCTGGTGAACTGCATCGTCCGCATCGTGCTTGCATTCTTGGTTACCTCCGCACCTACCGGCGGTACCCGCAATCGCGTCCGCGACTACAAGACCTGGCTTCCTCAGGAAGACAACAAGCATCAGCTTGGCGCTTGGGTCAAGTACTACCTGTTCATGAAGAAGGATCATCCGCTTTCCGCTAAGCTCGGTGTTCCTCAGAAGCTTTCCTACCTGGCAGTTTCCATCCTGATCCTGATCATGGCTTACACCGGCTTCTGTCTGTGGATCCCCACTTCCGAGTGGACCTTCTTCGCAGCTGGCACTTCCTTCGTCGGCGGCGCAATGAGCATGCGCATCATCCACTACTTCATGATGTTCGTGTTCATCATCTTCACCATGCTGCATGGCTACCTTGTGTTCATCGAGGGCACGGCAAACGCCAACCTCATGTTCTTCGGCAAGGAGCACGGCGGCCTGGTATACGATCCCAACCGTCACGTTATCGTTGG
>CAVDWN010000113.1:0-4898 GCA_963612535.1 Sphaerochaetaceae bacterium | reverse complement strand
AAACAGGAATCATTACATCAGATTGCGCTGGGGCAAGAGAGGTGGTTCCAGGGCCAGATTACGGTATAGTACTTAACAGCACTGATCCGCATGCCATAGCTCAAGCCGTTCTCAAAATGTCAAACGACGCTTTCTACCTTGCCGCGTGCAAAACAAACATTAAATCCCATGTTTCAGAGCATTTTTCATGGAAATCAGCTGCGACAAAGGTTGAAAGTATCCTAGTTGAATGACGGGTCGTTCTTGCCTAATTTTCTGAACAAGAGCGTCTTTTCCTCATCATTGAAACAGAGAAGAACAGCAACAATGCCGTAAGCCACCACAAACACTGCCCCCGCAATGATCAACGAAATCCAACCATGGAGATCGACCATCTGCCAAACGAAACCAGCAAAAGCGGATACCATAATAAGTGGCACGCCAATACGCATGATCGATCTCCAAAAAGAAGCAATATCTAGTCCGATTTTCTTTCCGTAGTACCAATTCATAACCAAGCCGTTGCCAATAAACATCGATATCGCCGTCGAAAAGGCCACACCGAGAACACCATACTCGCTGGCAAGAAAAATCGATAGCGCCACATTCACAGCCGAAATTACAATATTCAAGTAGCCCCTAAATTGATATTTATCGGCCACTTGGAGAATCGTTAGCCCAAGGTTCTGGATGATGTCTATCGTAAAAGGGACCATAACGATTAGAGCAACCCAATACGCATCCCCGTATTTTTCCCCAGCCCATAGAGACACAAACTCTTCCCCAAGAATTGCAAAACCAGACAGCACCAAAAACGTAATATAAAAAGATATCCGGCCAACCTTGATAAAAAGGCTAGACAACTCTCGGCTTCTATCAATTGAATTTAAGTAGATATCAGTAATCCTGGGCAAGAAAACAGTAGCTATAGAGGTGCCCAAGACCATATAAACGGAATAGATCTGTGCACCTATTGCAAAAACCGCAATTAGATCGGGGCCGTAGAAAAAGCCAAGGATTAGTTGGCCAGACTTCCAAAAAATCTGGTCGGACAGGGCGACCAAAATCACTGTTGAGGAAAACGCCAGAAGCTCTTTGACCAAGCCCTTGTCCATTCCATGGTATGTATATTTCGTCTTCAAGACGCTTTGAGCATAAACGCGTTGAAGAACCGCACAGAACAGGTTGCACGCTAGCGTCATGACACATACCATAACTGCCGATGCCCAAAGCTGCATCACGATCACCACCAAAACGGGCTGAAGAATCGCAGTTAGCAGTTGCGTCAAACGAAGAAATACGAACCTTTCATTGGCTGTGATTACGGCAATGTTGATGGTATTGTTCATAACGATAATCATGTCGACAGCTAACACGACGAACATGAGATCAACCTCTGCTATTTGCCCACTATCGAATGATCCACTATAGACAAACGAGACGACGGTGCCCAACGCAAGAATCGCAAGCACGGCAACAGCAGACACTAACCAATAAAGCCTTTTTGCAATTGCAAGGGTGTTCTCCATGAGCGTTTGATCCTGGAGAATGTATGCCCTACTGTAAAATTTAGTTATGCCAGCTGCTAGAACGGTATTTATAACAGTCAAATAGGCCATGACTGAGCCAACGAACTGATACAGACCATACTCGCTCTGGCCGATTCCGTTGAGGAGAATTGGCACATAAAGCAGTTGAACCAATATCTGCGTAATAGAATAAGCATATGAAACCAATACGCCGGCTTGGCGGCTCGACAAGCGATGCACGTTTCTCCTAACTACCTTTTAACGATCGAATCTTAGCAGCAGTGGCATAGGGGGGGGCAGATGTCATACACGCTATGCGTTTTTACACCGACTTATAACAGGGCTTATATTCTCCCAAAACTATACAGAAGCCTTCTTAAGCAGGATTGTACTGATTTTTTTTGGATGGTTGTCGATGACGGTTCCACAGATGACACCGACCGTATTGTTCAGGATTACATTTCTGAAAATAAAATCCCTATACAGTTTATTCGTATAGCCAATGGAGGAAAGCAACGCGCATGGAACATAGGGGTGAACAATTGCGATGCCGAACTCTTCATGTGCATAGACTCCGATGATTATCTTGAAGACGGAGCAATCGCTCAACTCCTTCGCGTTTGGAATTATGCAAAACGCGATCACAACAACGTAGGCGTTGTTACGCCCCGATTTCCAAAAAACAACCTCTTCCCTGATCGTATTTCTTTGAGCTTCAAAGATCTTTACGGAAAGTATGGCTATAGGGGTGAAACCTGCTTTGCCACCAAAACAGCCGTTCTAAAGCAATACCCATTTCTTGTTGCTGAAGGGGAAAAGTTTATTCCTGAAGTATTCGTGTATGATCAAATCGACTGCAAATACAAACACTTCTCCCTCAATGAGGAAATCTGTCTGGGAGAATACCTCCCAGACGGGTACACGTCTCACTACGAGCAACTTCTTCTGAAAAACCCAAAGAGCTACGCCGCTTATAAAAGGCAGTGCATCGATTTGGCGGATTCAAAATTATTACGGCTAAAGGAAACGATGCTTTTTCTTTCATGGACTTTTATTGCTAAGGCCGACATTAGAGAAAGCATAGAAAACCTCGATCGAAGAACAGAAGCTGCTCTTCTAGTCCTTCCATCTCTTGCGCTAGCGCAACTGATAAATAGAAGATTAAAAAGATAGGCTCTGTTAGGGCAAGGTCGGCATACAGAGGTGAGCCTTTGGATCCTTAGCAGGTCCTACCTCTTCTATCGTTGGCTGAATAGTGGTGGGCTATCCATGCGGTTTGCCGGAGCGGCTTGATACATGTCATCCTGGTCTAACAGAGCCAAAAGATAGCACTAAGCTATTGGGCTAGTATATCCGCAATTCGAACACTTGCTTTTCCGTCTCCATAGGGGTTTGATGCACGGCTCATTTGATCATATATTGCCGCATCGTTTAGTAGCCGGCTAAATTCGGCATAGATCGTCTCCTCATCAGTGCCCACAAGCTTCAACGTCCCCACAGCTACCCCCTCCGGTCTTTCAGTGGTATCCCGCATAACAAGCACGGGCTTCCCGAGAGAGGGAGCCTCCTCCTGTATTCCGCCAGAATCTGTAAGTATCAAAAAACTTGCATTCATAAAATTATGAAAATCGACAACCTCTAGCGGCTCTATCATATGAAGACGATTAAACCCATCCAGCTCCAAATGCGCAGCATTCCTTACCGTAGGATTCATGTGAATAGGGTAAATCGCTTTTGTGTCCGGGTGCTCTTCCATCACTCTCCTAATTGCCCGAAACATTTCACGCATGGGCTTCCCTAGGTTCTCTCGCCTATGCGCAGTAATAAGGATCAACCGACTACCTTCGGCCCATTCCAGTTCTGGATGCCAATAACCTTCTTCAACCGTTGTTTTTAATGCGTCAATCCCCGTATTACCTGTAACCCAAATTCTTCCGGAGGGCTTTCCTTCCTTCAGCAAGTTGTTCCTTGATGTAGCAGTAGGGGCGAAATAATAGTCAGCCAAAATATCGACTGTTTGCCGATTGAATTCCTCTGGCCAAGGACTATCCAGCTTATATGTCCGAAGACCCGCCTCAATGTGACCAACAGGAACATGCAAATAAAAACAAGCTAGAGCAGCTGCAAAGGAAGATGTTGTGTCGCCATGAACCAGCACAATATCAGGAGCCTCTGTCTCCAATATTGGCTTAAGCCCTTCCAGTACGCCGCAAGTAACGTCGAAGAGTGTTTGGCCCGGCTTCATAAGCGACATATCATAGTCGGGCACCACCCTGAACACATTAAGCACCTGGGATAGCATTTCTCTATGCTGCCCAGTCACAACGACACATACCTCAAATTGGTCAATACGAGCTTTCAGCTCGTTAACAAGTGGACACATCTTTATTGCTTCAGGACGTGTACCAAAAACAAGCATTACCTTTTTCATAAGACCCCTCACTTGCTAGCTTTATTTGGCTCTCTGCTCAAGAAAGCTTCTTGCCACCGAAAAAAAAGGCTTAAAATCCTTTTTTTCAAAACCATAACGCAATCTGACTAGAGCGCCTGCAAGCATCGGCGGAAAAGCCGGATGCTTTTCCAAGAATGCTCGCCTAAGTGATAAAACTTCTTTTTCGCTCTTATCCATCCATGATCCAGAAAAATGATGGATGGCAACGGTGTTATCTGTGCAGCTGATTACTCCAGTCTCATGGCTTTTTGGGCAAAACCAATCGCTCGGGTACAACGCTAGCCCATCAATTAGCTGATAAGAATTATCAAGGATCAGGCCTTTTCCAAGACAATAATCAGTGATCGCAACAACGTTTGTATTCATATCAAACGTTCCGTCTTTTCGGAGAAAATGCCGCCCATCATAATCATCAAGCAGCTCACGGAACAAACTATAATCTCTTTCGCAACCCATTATCCCCGTCGGAATTGCATTATTTGATTCAAAGCCGGAAAATGCACGGTGACGCAACATCGGATCAATAGGCTTAAGAAGCTCCACGTCGGTATCCATATAGACACCTCCATGGTTGACTAGGACCCAAAGCCTTGCATAGTCACTCACAAACGCCCATTTTTCTGCCCTATAGGCCTCCTGGATATAAGAATTTTGTTTTAGGTCGAAGTTCGTTTCGTCCCAGCGGACAATTTCGAAATCGGGGCAATATTTTTTCCAAGAAGCTATACAGTCCTTTGCCTCTTGTGGCAACGGATTACCCCCAAACCAAATATAATGAATCGTTTTCGGAATCATGCTGCGCCTTTCTTCACTTCGGGTTTTAAGCCTATCGCACTTTTGACCCGAATTACTAAGAACAGAAAAAAAATGAGCAGGATATAGGTACGGGGGCGTGCACGCCGATGCCATAATGGACAGGATAGTCCACACGGCAACCT
>CAVDWN010000112.1:0-4898 GCA_963612535.1 Sphaerochaetaceae bacterium | reverse complement strand
CCTTCCACTGGGTGAAGGGGCACGCCGGCCACCCCGAAAACGAGCGCTGCGATGCACTCGCCACCACCGCCGCCGATGGCCCCGGCAAGATCGAAGACGAAGGCTTCAACGCCTAGTCTTGCGTGCGGCCCATGATCTTGTTGGCGGCGTAGATGCCCGATATGCATGCGGGTTCCATGCCAAGGCCGTTTATGTCACCGGCCATAATGAGCCCCGGTGCCAGGTTCTGCGGCAGCGCTTCGTGGGCTGCGGTGTAGAGCGCATGTTCCCAATGCTTCTTCCCCAGCACCTCCCATTCATCGAAGTACAAGTCGAAGCGGCGCATAGCCTCGAAGTCTATCTCGGTGAATACCTCGTAATCGCCGTCGAAGCGTTTGGCGATGTAGATGATGGGGATGGTGTCGTCGAACAGGTGAACCGATTGATCCCAATAGGCCGGCTTGATCTTGCCGCGCACCAAGTACCCGGTAAGCTGCGATGCCTTGCGAATGTCGAGCTCGGGCAGGCCGGGGGTGGGCGCAAGAAGCTCTTTGGTGATGTGCGCGGGGCTCGCCATAACCACGTTCTTGCAGGTGAAGGCCTTTCCGCCCTTGGTGGCAACCTTCCACCCATCGCCTGCCCGGCAAACGCCTACCACCTCATCGATCAATACCGTGCCCGAGCCTTCGCTCAAGCGAGCCTGCACGCCCGACGAGTCGAAATCGAAGCGCTTCAAGCAGAACAGGAGCCTCATCGGCGGGATCTGCATCGTTAAAGGCTGCACCGTGTTCAGGTAATCCAAAGCCGTAAGGTCTTTGATCTTGGTGCCCGTGCAAGCATGGGCGAACATGCTCACCAGATCGTTGCAGATGGGGCCGAAGCCCATGCGCTCGATCATATGCTCGGCCGATTCGGTGTACAGCTGCTTGATCATCGGGTCTTTCTCAAGCGCTGCCCGAACCTCCATTACCGTGCAGTTATCCTTGAAACGGGTGTAGGCCGGAATGAATTCCTCGCGCATCCACTTCATGTACTTCAGCAGGCTTGGTGCATCGGCGATGGTGGTTAGCGATACGGGTGGATACCGTCTGCCGTCATCGTGGTGGCAGCAGCCGTCGGAAAGGCGCGGCAGAACATCGGGGCCTTCGATAAGTAAACCGCTCTGCAGCATGTATTTATAGGTGCCGAAGTAGAACACCGCCCCGTAGTTCATGTGGCGCTCTTCGTCGTTGCAGATCCTGCCGCCGATGTTCGGGCTTATGAGCAAATAATCGCGATTGCTCTTCTGCAGCTCAAGGCAGCAGTTCATGCCAGCCGCGCCCGCACCCACAACAACCGTCTCGAAATCGTATCCCATCATTCTCTCCCCCTTTTTACACGCCCGCCGCACAGGCAGGCTCCCTCTAGAACACGTCGGCCGTTCCCCCAGCCGATGCTATCCTGCGCCCGGGCCCCTTTGCCCAGGCACGTCTATCAATCGAAATAGCGCTTGCGGAAATTGCGCTCCCCCTCGGAAAGCTTGGTGATGGTTTCCATGCAGCACCTGCCCATGACCAGCGAAGCCGTGCCCAAGACGAACACCACGAAGTACTTGTGGATGGGCGTGCGCAAGAAGGGGCTGAACACGCAGTCGCAGCGGTAGATGAAGCGGGACTGCTTTTCGTTGACAGGGTAAACTTCCCAGTTCCAGGTCCAGGCAAAGCGCTTGAACCACAGCCGCAGCGCGCCTTCCTGCTGGGGCCCGCGATTTTTCCAGGTCGGATCTGTTTCCGTGTCGGAATGGGCAGCCCAGTAGTAGTGGCCGTCCTCGCCATTCGAGCAGTCGGTAACCCATTCGCCAATGGAAAGGGGCGCCTGATGGAACCATTGGAATTCCCCCACATGAAGGTTCTGCCATTGGGGGTACTTCGTGTAGTCGTAATGGTTGCGGATATCGAAGGTGAAGAAACGCTCCAGGCGCTCGAAGCTGTACCAGCCACCCTTCGATTGGCCAGCTTGCTGCATATAAGGCCAAATCTGCTCGGGGGTTGCGTTCACCGTGATGCCCGCATCGTAGCGCAGCTTCTTCGCATCGCTCGGGAAATGGTCGTCGCCCTTCATGATGTAAGCGCGCTCAGCGTCGGTCATCTTGGGGCGCAAGCCGTAAATCCACAGCATCGAAAGGATGACGAAGCACACGCCGCAGATGCACCACAGAACGCTCCACACAGTAACGCCTGGGCCGAACAGCCCCTGAACCGGGTCGACATAATCAGTGGCAACGGAAAGCACGAAGCGGGTTACCACGCCCAAGCCCCATCCGATAAGGCCATACCAGATTGCCTCGGCGGAGCATTCCATCATCTTCTCCCGGCGCCCAATCGCCCAATCGATAAGCACGCCAACGATACCGAACGCATACCCCAGCACAACGAACAGCGCCTTTTTCCCCTTCGAGAAACGGTCTATGAAACGAGGGGTTCCCACCGGCAATCCGGGAAGGCTTCCATTAGCCGCCATTTTCCTCTCCTCCTCCTGAAATCCCACTTGCTACATGCACGTGTCCGCTACCGGGCACGTTTGGCACTTGAAGCCGTACTCGCAGGGCGTATGCGAATGGGCGAAGGCGTACTCCATGTCGCGCTGATAACGCTCGACTTCGTCCAAGTCCAGCATGTAGAACACCGAGGTGCCGCGCCGTTCGCGCTTGAACAGGCCCGACTGCTCCATGATCTTCAGATGCTTGGACGCGGCAGGCTGGCTGATCCCCAATACATCAGCGATATCGCCCACCTTCATGGTGTACGGCTCGTGCGAGCCGACAATCTTGATCATGCGCATACGGTTAGGGTCGCTTACTGCCTTGTTGTATCGGCATACGCGCTCAACCAGTCCCCCACGAACGCTCATCGCATATCCCTTTCTATAACCTTATGGTTATAAGGTAATGATTATGAACACGTTCGTCAATGCCCAACCCGCCCGCGGCCGGATTCCGGGCCGTCTGGTACCGAGCCCTTGCAAAGAGACGAGCATGCCGATGACGTGACCAAGACAGATGATGAAGCACCCCCATCAGAGGTTGTCCTTGATGTAGTTGGTTGCGATAACGGAGATGGGAGCGAGGATTATCTGCCTTCGCCTATTGAACGGGCGGTGCGATGGATTGCGGAAGTATAATTTCTGCAAAACGAAGATGGGTTGTCCACTATGAATCTTGGAATAGAAGACGAATACACTGAGTTCAAGAAATCGACCTCCGAACTCAAGGAGGGCGTGGCGTCCATTGCCTCCATCCTGAACAAACATGGCAAGGGCGAACTATTTTTCGGCGTGAATCCACGAGGCGATGTTTGCGGACAAGACGTTTCCGAGAAGACGCTTCGCCAAATAAGCCAAGCCATAGGCAGCTCCATCGAACCGAGGATTGTTCCGGAAATCGTCGTATTAGAAGCCGACACAAAGAAATACATAAAGGTGGCTTTCTCTGGCAGCGATGCCCCGTATTCCTGCAAAGGCGCGTATCGGATAAGAATTGCCGACGAAGACATCGCAATGACTGCATCTCAGATAGAGTCGATGATCGCAAGAAGAATCGACAGAAAGAACCCTTGGGATTCAAGGCCTTCGGGGAGACCCATTGCAGAGGTGAACGAGAAGGTCTTGCGCGATTACGTACATCGCGGGAAAGAGAAGGGTCGTATTCCGTTCGAGTTCACGAATACGGAAGATGTGCTGGAACGCCTTGGCCTTCTGACCAACGGAGAACTGACCAATGCAGCAGATGTGCTTTTCTGCAAGTCGCCCTTCTTCAGGCTGAAAATGGGCATCCTCGAATCCCATACGCGCACCGAGATACTCGATTTGCATCAAGAGAGCGGCACCGTCTTCGAGCTTGTAGACAAGGCGATGTATTACATCCTCAACAACATACGCCGCAGATTCGTCATGGACGGCAAGGGTCCCCGCGAAGAGATTCCCGAGATTCCGATGCTCGCCATCAAGGAAGCGCTCATGAACGCCTATGCCCATCAGGACTGGATGCAGGGCGGATGCGTGCAGATTGATATCTATTACGACGCAGTTGAGATCTTGAGCCTTGGATGGTTCATCGAAGGACAGAGCCCCGACGAGCATCTACAGGGTTCTGACAGGTCATCCCAGTCACGCAACAGGCTCATCGTCAACACGCTCTATCGGTCTGGAGACATCGAATCCTACGGAACCGGCATACCTCGCATGAAGACGCTCTGTGATGAAGCTGGAGTGCGTATGGAATACCAGAAGACACCAAGCGGCACGAACCTCGTTTTTCATAGAAACGATGCCTTTGCAGGAGAACCTGTAGCAATCCGCGAGAAACCGCGAGAAACCGCGAGAAACCGCGAGAAACCGCGAGAATCCGCGAGAAAAGATGAAGTGCTTGCAGGCATGGGGAAAAATGACGTGCGCATATACAGATTTCTAAGCGATAAAGGTCAGTCGTCCCGTAAAGCCATATCATCTGGACTCGATATACCCGACCGCACGGTTCTTGATTGCCTGAACAGACTTATGAATGCAGGCCTTGTAGTTTCTACAGGCTCTGGAAGAAGCACTGAATACACAGTGATGGCGTAAATGCACAGGTCTGCTTTGATAGCGAGAGAGTTTGCGAGAATTACTTCCAGCAGGCAAAGAAATGTTTAACGGGCCTTTGTAGAGATGCGCTATTCGGCGCATTGCACAGACTGATGGGCGTCAAGCTGATTCTCCGCGCCGCCCCTTCGCGCCTCCTCGGAAGCCGCGCTCCGGAAGAGCGCTTCGCCCCAGGCCCCGGCTGGCGCTGCGTCTCCAAAAACGCAGCGACGTGGGTTGGGGCATCGCCCTGAGGGGTTCTCTGAATGCTTTTCCTGAACGGTTCGCGAAGCGAACCTTCTTCCAATGCATGAAGCAGCGAC
>CAVDWN010000111.1:0-4900 GCA_963612535.1 Sphaerochaetaceae bacterium | reverse complement strand
ACAAACACCAGGCTGAAGATGCCTTCCAGGATCATAACAACGCCCGAAACCACCACAACGAACGAGAAGGGTGCGAACAGGACGAAGAAGCCGCAGATCATGAAGATGACCGCGCAAATGATGATCAGGATGCCGCCGGCGCTTTTCGCACGAACAGCAGCGATGCCCGCGGTAAGGGCGTTAGCACCATCGGCGATGATGTAGAAGCCGGCCATGATAACAAGCAGGCTGGCAACAACATCAGGCCTGGTAAGGCAGATAAGGCCGAACAGGAAAAGGATCACGCCGCCAAGGACCGAAGAACCAGCGCCTTCCGCATCGGCAAAGCTGAAGATCATCTTCGCCATACCGGCAACAACAAGAAGCACGCCGACGTAGAAGCAAAGGCTCAAGCCAGCCAGAAGAGGCTGGGCCAAAAACAGAATGCCAAGCAAGATGGAAGCGATTCCGCTGGCGATAACGCCGCCTTTGGCAATGTGAAGTGTTTCGTTAACCATGTGCAAATCTTTCTCAATCGCAGTTACCTTCAAGCGAAAAATTATACTAGTAACAATGCAAAATCGAACCCGCAAACGCAGATACGCAAAATGCAAGGCACAACAGGCGTTTTGCCGGCACCAACGAAGCAAAAGGTAGAGCAGGCAATGGAAAAAAGCATTACCGAAAAAGGGCCAAACGGCACCGAGCCGAACAACAAGAAGATCTTTGGCGGAAAAATCAATTTCAACACGCTTGTGGCAATCATGCTGGCAATCTGCGCCCTAACAACAGCATGGGCAACATGGATCGGCGACCTTCACGAAAGCGAGCAGAACGCAAGCTATGCCAAGGCAGAACGCCTAAACGCCGAAGCGAATGCAAGCTACAACCTTAATTCCCAGCTCTACATTGCCGTTTTCAACATATGGACCACTGCTTACAGCATGAATACGGAAGCCCAAGCGCTCTCAAACGCAGGCGATACGCAGGGCGCCAACGCAAAGCGACAGCAGATGAACGAATACATCGAAACCAACTGCCCCGATTACCAGAACTTCAAGAGCGCCGTGTACGCCGCACTTGAGAAAGGCGGCACCGCAACCCCCTTCGATGATTACCCGCAGGCTAGCTTTTATTCCGATTCCGAAAAGCTCGCCGAAGAGGCCACGCAGGCGCGCGAGGAAGGAAACAGCTGCAATTTGGCACACGACTCGTATGGCCTGGTCAGCGTATTCTATTCGCTGTGCCTGTTCCTTTTCGGCATGGTTGGTTTCTACCAGCAGCGCTTGCCAAGGCGGATCGTATTCACTGTTGGCGTTGCCGTTTTCGCCATCGGCACCATATACATGCTCTCCCTTCCCTTGCCGGCGGAATTCGACTTCGCGAATTACTTCAAGCTTTCGCAATAGGGTGAAGCTTTCGCAACGGGCCCCGCAACTTCACTTTGGTTACGCCCCAAAAACGCCAGAAACACCCGACCGAAACCCGCTTTTTGAAGCGAACTATTCCCAGCATGAACGCAGAAGGCAAGCCGCTGCATGGTAAACTTGCTTTGCTGTATTTCCTATGATGAAGGGAACAAAAATGTCTGGGAAAAGAGTATTCACCAACGGCAAGATCTACACCGTTAACAAGGAACAGCCTTGGGCGGAAGCCGTTGTGGTTGAGGGGAACAAAATCGCATTTGTCGGCTCAACGGAAGAAGCGCTGAAGCATGCCGAAGGCGCCGAGGTTACCGACCTGCAGGGCAACATGATGCTTCCGGGCTTCATCGATGGCCACATCCATCCTTTGATGACCTCCGCATTCGCCTGCGGCGCTCTTCTTAGCGAATGCGAAACGAAGGAAGACGTGCTGAAGGTTGTCAAGGAGTTCGTTGAGGCGCATCCGAACAACGAAGCTTACTTCGGCCAGGGCTTCCCGGACACCATCTTCGCCAGCCAGCCCGCATTGGCCGACGACCTGGACGCAATCTGCGCCGACAAGCCCATTCTGCTGGTGGCATCTTCCTGCCACGGCGCATGGTGCAACCACAAGGCCTTCGAGGCAGCCGGCATCGACAAGAACACTCCGGACATCACGCCCGGCAGCAACTACTTCGTTCGCGATGAAGAGGGCAACCCCACCGGCCGCTGCATCGAGAGCTGCTACATCCAGGTAGCAAAGGGCGCCGACTATTTCTCGGCCGAAAGCATGATCAGCAACATCGACGAGCTGGGCAAGGCCTTCGCTTCCATGGGCTACACCTCTTTTGCCGATTGCGGCGTTTTCGCATTCGTTGTGGACGCCCTTACCGAAGAGTTCGCCGACTTCATCAACAGCGACGAATTCAGCCAGAGGCTGTTCGGCGGTTTCTACATCGCCACCAACATCCACGATGTCGAAGAAGCGCTTGATGGCGCAGCCGACCTGGCGGAAAACCTGAAGAGCACCGACCGCCTGGCGCTTAAGTACTTCAAGATCTTGGGCGACGGCATTCTTGAGTCCCGTTCCGCCGCAATGGCCCTTCCCTACGACAACGGCGCGAAGGCCCTGCCCAACTTCAACTCCGAAGAAGCCGCGCAGATCGGCCTTCTGGTGGCAAAAGCCGGCTACGACCTGTATATGCACGCAATCGGCGACGCAACCACCACGGTGGCGCTGGACATGGCTCAGGCAGTTCGCGAAGCAGGCTACAACGACACGCGCATCGCCTTTGCCCACTGCCAGTGCTTCCAGCCGGGCGAAGTTGAGCGCGCTGGCAAGCTGGATGTCTTCATCAACTCCACGGGCTCTTGGCACTGCACCACGAACGAAGAGTACAAGGAGCATCTGGGCGCGAACATCCAGGGCTACCAGTACCCCATTCGCGACCTGATCGATGCTGGCTGCAAGTACGGCCAGGGCTCCGACTTCCCCGTTGCCGACGGCAAGCCCGATCCGTTCGTTTCCATCGAGGTTGGCATGCGCCGTGCTCCTATCGGATACGATGGCCCAGAGCCCAAGGAGATCTGCGAGGCTCCCACGCTGGAAGAAAGCATCGAGTCGTTCACCATCAACAACGCCTACGAGGTAAGGATGGAAGACAAGATCGGCTCTATCGAGGTGGGCAAGCTTGCCGACCTGCTTATCATCGACCAGAACCTCTTCGAGATCCCCACTAACGAGATCCACAACACGAAGGTTCTTGAGACCATCCGCGACGGCATCACCACCTACAAGGCATAACGGCTGAACCATCAGCACCGTTTACTGTTGAGGGGCCTGTGCGCCCCTCAATTTTTTCAGCCCTCAAACCAAAAGAGCCCGCCTGCTTGAACTGCAGGCGGGCTCTTTTTCGAGCAAGTAGCTAGAACTTACTTGGGAAGGTACTGGCTGATAAGGGCATCCAGCTCAGCGGCGTTGCTTACGCCAAGTTCACGGTAAATGCTGTCGAGGGAGATCTGGTCAAGGCCAAGAGCCTTGTAGATCTGGGTGTCAAGGTCGTCCATGGTCCAGGTGTTGTTGTTCTTGGAGTAGGTCAGGGTAACAGAGGTGGATTCCGTGCCTGCCGACTTTGCTGCCTCCAGCAGCTGATTGCCAACGAACTTGTTGATCTTGTCTTCGGAAGAAAGATCGTCCAAGGTCAGGCTGCCCACAGCGCTGGGGACGTTGTTCGTCAGCGCGGTGAGTACGGAAGCTGCGGTCTTCGAAGTAAGGGTTACCTCTGCGGTTGCGGAGTTTGCGCCGCTGTTAACCGTGATGTCGCCCACCTTATAGCCAAAGCCATCTGCCAGCGCCTTTGCGAGTTCGTCGCTATTGACACCAAACGTTGCCAGCGATGCGTCGTTGGCCTTCAGCTCGTCAGCGAGCTTCTGGGAGCAGCTGCTCTTGAAGGAATCGAGCTGGGAAGTAAGGTCCTTGGAGATTTGGTCTTTGTCGGAGTTGCCGTTCGAGCAACCTGTCAAAGCCAACATGCCTGCCACAAGAGCCGTGCAGACCAAAAAGGCTAGAGCTTTTCTTTTCATAACAATCCTTTCTTAAGAATCTTGCTTCTACAGCAGGCCGCAAGAGCAATGCAGAACCCGCCGCTAGTAGGACGTACGTTTAGTATATCCCGTAAAGGCCGCACTTTAGGCGGTGTATACCTCCTGGCCTTCAAAGTAGACTTCTGCACCGCGGCCGGCAGGATAATCCCCCTGCCGGCCGCGGTTTTAAGCTTTACCGATGCTGCATCGTAAATTGCCGAGCCGTCTTAAACAGCGAAATCGAAGGTAAGCTCGTCTTCCTCGTAGAACACAACCTTGATCGTTTGCTTGTTGCAGTTTGCGGTGGTCTGCCAAACGGAAACCCACTGGGCGCCTTCGTCTTTCAGCTGCTGAAGAGACTTGGCCCTCTCCAGCGCGCTGGACTCTTCCAGCCCCTGAAGGATCGCATCCTTGTACTTCCCATCGGCGCACATGGCAAGCGTAAGAACGCCCACTCCCGGAACCTCTTCGCCACAGCATTCGCTGCAGGGGTCGAAGGGGCAGTTGTACGGGTCGAGGATCTGGGAGTACCTTACCCTCTTCATGAGCGCGGTCATGTCGTCTGCGGTCTTCACCTGCCCGATTTCGGAGCTCAGGAGCTCGTATCGTCCAAGGCCGGTACCCAAAGTGGCCTTGTCCTTGTACTCGTCGTTGATGTAGAAATTCGCCTGGCAGTTCTGCCCCTCGTTCCAGATGAGCTTGTTGTCCACGAGCTCAAGAACGCCGAAGTGCCCGCTCGCATCGGCCATGTAGTAGCCGCCGCACCAGTTCACCTCGCCGTTGCTGAATGCGCAGACGTTCAAAGACCTGGCAAGGGCCAGCGCCTCGTCTACGGTTGCGCAGCGCTCGCCCAAGTACCTGATAAGGGCAGGCAGCGATAGGGTGATCTCTGCGCCGGGGTTCGTGCCCGTCGAGATTGCGATCCCCGTTTCCTC